>JBASJO010000582.1:0-3446 GCA_049655365.1 Rhodoferax sp.
CTCGCAGGGCTTGCGCCGCCTGATCCATCCCCTGCGCCTGTTCACCCTGCATGGCCAACTGGGCTTGCAGCAGCAGCTCGGGGCGGCGCAATGTAGCGGCCATCACCGGTTTGCCAAGTTCGGGCCCCGCCTCAGCCCCCAGGGCCAGCAGCCTGGGACGTGACCGATCGCTTGCTGCCAGTTCAATTTCCAGCCCCAGCCAGCGCGCCTGGCGCATCGCTTCGACGTCATCAAGGACCACTTTTTGCAGCCGCGCCAACTGCTTGCGCGCCTGCACCGCATCACGCATGCGCAAGGCAGCCATGGCGGCACCGTAAAAGACACCCGCCTGCTGCGCTGGCACCTGCCGCGACAGCCCCGAATCATCAGCCTGCGCCAGCCAGCCGCGCAGTGCGTCGGCACCGGGGTTGGACAGCACCCGAGCGCGCGCCGTCAGCATGGCGTGGGTCATGCCGGGCGTGACCTCGACCGCATGCGGTGCGCCCAGCGGCAGTCGCGACTGCATGTCGGCGATGCGCTCGGTGGTCAGCGGATGGCTGCGCAGGTAAGGGTAGGCGCCGCTGTCATTGAGCCGGGAGGCCTGCTGCAGCTTGTCGAACATGCCGACAAAACCCTGCGCCTCGAAGCCGGCCTGGGTCATCACGCCAAAACCAATGCGGTCGGCTTCGCGTTCCATGTCGCGGGAAAAATTGAGCTGGCTTTGCGCTGACAAGGCTTGCCCCCCAACGATCAGGGCATTACCCGCCTCAGGGTTTTTGCTGGCCGCCAGGGCGCCCAGAATCATGGCGCCAATCATCCAGGGTGTTTGCTGGTTGCTTTTGGAAATCAGGCGCGAGATATGGCGCTGGGTGACATGGCTCAACTCGTGGCCCAGCACCGAAGCCAACTCATCACGACTGCTCACCACTGCCAGCAAGCCCAGGTGCAGACCAAAATACCCGCCTGGCAAGGCAAACGCGTTGACACTGCGGTCGCGCCCCAAAATGATACGCCAGGCAAAGCGTTCTTCGAGTTCAGGCGTCAGGTCGCCGCGCGCCCGGGCGCTGGTCAGCAGCGGCTGCCAGATGCCCTGGACGTAGTCGGTGAGCACCGGATCGTCAATAAAATCGGGGTCGCGGTACAACTCGCGCACAATGCGGTCGCCCAGCCGGCGCTCGGCGCTGGCGCTCATGTCGCTGCCGTCCCCCAGCAGCGGTAACGCATTGGCCACGGGGCCCTGGGCCTTCAGCGAAAGCGGCAAAACCAGGCAAAAAGCTGCCAAAAAATGAGTGACCTTCTTTTTGAATACAAGGCCAACCCGTGGTTTTTGTTTAAATTGATGAATCAACATGGGCGATAAATTTTGTGCACCTGCAAATGAATAATTCGGACGATCACCGTATGATGCCAGTTGCGTGTAAAGGTTCGGTCAAGCCCTCGCCTTTGCTTTGGTTCAACTTCTCCCCATTTTTGTCATGAGCACCCTCACCCATTTTGACGACCAGGGCCAGGCCCACATGGTCGACGTGGCGGCCAAAGTCGCCAGCCACCGCATTGGCGTTGCCGGCGGGCGCATTGACATGCTGCCAGCCACGCTGGCCATTATCGAGTCGGGCACCGCCAAAAAAGGCGATGTTCTGGGCATTGCCCGCATCGCCGGCATCATGGCCGCCAAGAAAACCAGTGACCTGATTCCCCTGTGCCACCCGCTGGCGCTGACCCGCGTGGCCATTGAATTCAAGGTGCTGCACGGCGGCTCGGCCGAATCAAGCAGCGTACTCTGCAAAGCCACCGTGGAAACGGTGGGACCCACCGGCGTCGAGATGGAAGCCCTCACCGCCGTCTCGGCCGCCCTGTTGACCATTTACGACATGTGCAAGGCGGTGGACCGTGGCATGACCATGAACGACATCAAGCTGCTGGAAAAGCATGGGGGCAAGTCTGGCAGCTTCATCAATCCAGCCACTTCACACTATGACAAGGCTTGAAGTCGCGTCCCTTGCCGGCATCAAACCCTAGCTCTCAGACCATGGCAACTTCTCCCATTTACCAATTGCAGGTTCAGGTCAAACCGCGCTACCTCGCTGATCAATCGGCACCGGGCCAAGGGCAGTATTTTTTCGCCTACACCATCACCATTCGCAACACCGGCAGCATTGCGGCGCAATTGATTTCCCGCACCTGGAACGTCAACGACGCCGTGGGCCACCACGAAAAAGTCAAGGGACTTGGCGTGGTAGGGCACCAGCCGCTGCTGCAACCCGGTGAATCGTTCGAGTACACCAGCGGCACCCGGCTGCGCACGCCCACCGGCACCATGCACGGCAGCTTCTTTTGCGTTGCCGAAGACGGTGAAAAATTCGATGTGGACGTGCCCATGTTTGTGCTCGACGCCCTGAGTGAGAGCGGCGGCACGCGCACGCTGCACTAGATTCATGGTGGCCAGGACTGATCTTTCCGAACTGCTGGACGCCCTCGACCCGCACGCCGATCTCGCACACCGTCACCTCTGGCTGATCGAACTGCTGGGCTGGATTCGCGGCAGCCGTGACTCGGTGCCACGTGCCACGGCGCGCGTCAACCTGCTGCTCGATGCCCTGCAGCAACGCCCGGAGGCGGCCGCCAGACTGCAAGCCTGGTGGCAAAAACTGCTGGGCACGGTCGATGCCACGGCCTTGCTGGCCGACTACGGGTTTTCGTCGCGCAGCGCCTTTGCCAGTGAACTCCTTGAGCGACTGCGGCTCAAATTCCTCCCCGGAACGCCCGAAACAGCGGACGCATCGGCGCTTTTCACACTCGCCTTTCACGATGCCTTTGATGCCCGTTGGCTCACGGCGCTGGACGATGCCACTTTGGCCAGGCTGGCCGACTTGCTGAAAAGCCGCGGCCTGAACCTTGAACTGGGTCACTGTGTCTGGCTGACCAACAGCCAGCAGCGCGAGATCTCACCATGGCAGGCCACACTGCTGGAAGCGCTGACGTTTTGCACCAGCCAGATTCAGACCACCGGCTTCTCGCCGGAATTGCGCTTGCGCATGAGCATGCCAGCCCGAGAAACCGCGCCGTTCCACGCCTTGACAACCGACTTTGATGCCCTGCAAGCGGCCTTTCTGGCCAGCCCGCTACAGCACAGCGCAGAGCGCCAGGCGGCATTGCATCAGTTCCTGGCGCGTCTGGATGCCTGCCGTCACGCAGCGGCTTCGGTCTACACCCATCTGGAAGCACACGGCATTTCGGTCAACCTGGTGTTTCAATTGCGCCAGATGCGAAGCCGCGTGCTGCGCATTCGCGCCCTGCTGGACTGCCTGCTGTCAGAGCGGCCACAACGGTTGACCGTGCAATTGCTGGCGGACCTGGTCAAGATGGGCCTGGAACGACGCAGTCTGCGCGCCCTCCTTGCCGCCAACTCCTCCATGCTGGCGGCCAAGGTGGCCGAGCGCAGCTCCGAGACCGGCGAACACTACATC
>JBASJO010000583.1:0-26174 GCA_049655365.1 Rhodoferax sp.
CCACCAGGGCATGCTGATGGCGATGCCGTTGGACTTGGTGGCCAGCGTCAGGTGCTTGCGCGGGCGGCTCTGGGCCAGTTCAAACGCATACTTCAGCAGCCGGTCCGCCCCGTGGCGCGAATAGACCGACTCCTGGATCACCACTTCACGATCGGTGCCTTCGTACATGATGCCGCCCAGCGAGGTGTACTCGCCTTCGGTGTTCTCGCGCACCACAAAGTACTCGATCTCGCCGGCTTTGCGCCCGGCCAGCGGGCAGGGCACGCCTTCAAACAGGCGCACCGGGCGCAGGTTGATGTACTGGTCAAATTCGCGGCGGAACTTCAGCAGGGAGCCCCACAGCGAGACATGGTCTGGCACCGTGGCGGGCCAGCCCACCGCGCCAAAATAGATGGCGTCGAAACCGGACAACTTTTCTTTCCAGTCATCCGGCATCATCTTGCCGTGCGCCAGGTAGTAGTCGCAGTGGGCCCAATCAAAATGGGTAAATTCCAGCCCCAGCCCAAAGCGCTGGTTGGCAGCCTGCAAAACCCGCAGGCCCTCGGGCATGACTTCCTTGCCAATGCCGTCACCGGCAATGCAAGCAATCTTGTACGTCTTCATAAAGTCTCCTGAATGTTGGTTGACAAGGGCTAATTTACCTATTGCCAAGGTTTATCTACCGAATTAAAGTGACACCATTATTCACTTTGAATCAACAATGTCATCACCCATCACTGCCCCCTCCGAAATGGCTTTCTTCAGCTTGCTGGCACGGCTCGGCAGCTTTTCTGCGACGGCAAGAGAGCTCAACATCACCACACCGGCCATCAGCAAACGCTTGAATCAAATGGAGTCCAGGCTCGGCGCCCAGTTGCTCAACCGGACGACCCGGCGGGTCAGCCTCACTGCCGAGGGTGAACTGTACCTTGAACATGCGCGCCGAATACTGGTCGAAATCGACGATATGGAGCAGCTGATCGGCAGCGCCATTGCCGCACCCAAGGGCTTGTTGCGCGTGAACGCCACGCTGGGCTTCGGGCGCAGTCATATTTCCCCGCTCATTTCCAGTTTTATCAGACTGTTCCCTGAGGTCCAGGTGCAGTTGCAGCTCACCGTCAACCCCCCCGCCTTGACCGACGATGCCTTTGATGTCTGCATCCGCTTTGGCGAGCCTCCCGATGCGCGGGTCATCGCCAAACGCATTGCCAGCAATCGCAGGCTGTTGTGCGCCTCACCCACTTATTTGAATCAACGCGGTACACCGCGCAATCCGTCTGAACTGGCGCAACACGACTGCATCGGTATTCGTCAAGGCGACGAAGCCTACGGCATCTGGCACCTGCGTTCTGGCCAGCACAGCCAAACCGTCAAGGTACGCGGAACGCTCAGCAGCAACGATGGTGAGACGGCCCTGAGCTGGGCGCTGGATGGTCACGGCATCCTGATGCGCTCTGAATGGGACATTGCAAAATACCTGCACAGTGGCCGACTCAAGCGGGTGCTCGAAAACTGGCAAACACCATCCGCTGATATCTACGCGATTTACCCCCAAAGGCTCCAGACGGCGACCCGGGTCAAAGCCTTTGTCAGCTATCTCAGCGAGGCGTTTGCAGCGACTTCGCCAAAAATCGACTAGCCAGTTTGACACACCACGTCCCACAGCGCTTCTGCGGCGCGTCCCATGGGTTTTCGGTCACGGTAAAGTCGGATTTCCAGATCGACGCACCATTCCTCTGAGGCAGCGGGCACCAGCCGGCTGCTTGCCAGATCTTCGTCAATGAGACTTTTCGGCAGCCAGGCGATGCCGCGCCCATCGAGCACCTGGGTGCGCAACACCGATGCGAGATGCGCCGTGAAAAAAGTTTGCGTGGACAGCTTCTCCAATGCGACGTAACGGGTTTTGCGCAATATTCGTCCCAGTCCGGATTCGGCACTGTAGGTCAGCAGGGACACCGCGGAAGCTCGTGATGTCAGCATGTGAAGCGGGCGCCCGTCTGGTCCCGCTGCGGAGACAGGGATCAAAACGTCCCCCCCAATTTTTACCGACGGGTAAGCTTCTGCATGCAATCGCCCCGGGGCCTGCGAATGGACATGGCATATGACGAATTGCACCTTGCCCTGCTCGATCAGTGCTTCGCACCGTTGCAGCATGTCTGATTCCAGCTGGATCGTGCCCCCCATCGTGTGGGTTTCAAGACGGCGCAGCCAACCGGGCATGAAGGTGAACGACAAGGCATGTGTCGCGGCAAACCGAAGGCGATTTGAATTGGTCTCGGCAACCGCACGCGCCTCTGCGGGAACACGCGCCACCTGCGCCAGCAGGTCATGGGCAACGCTGTGAAACCACTCACCAGTCGCAGTCAGGCGCACGGGCTGTGAACTCCGGTCGAAAAGTTCGGTTCCAAGCCACTCTTCCAGCGCCCGTACCCGTCGGCCGAAGGCGGGCTGCGTCATGTGGCGCTCTTCCGCGGCCCGCGAGAAGTTGCCGGTTGAGGCCAAAGCCAAAAAGTCGTCAAGCCAGGAGAGGTTCATGCCCGGTGCTTTGAAAGCATTGAAGAGAAAAAAAACAGCATTGGTCAAGCCCAACGGATCGGTGGATCATAGCGTTCCCAATTCACGGAACCCAACATGAAAATTGTAGACATCAGAGAGATCACACTCCCGATCAGTTCACCCATTCGCAACGCCTACATCGATTTCAGCAAGATGACGCTGAGCCTGGTTGCCGTGATCACCGACGTGATCCGCGACGGCAAACCGGTGGTGGGTTATGGCTTCAATTCCAACGGTCGCTACGGCCAGGGCAAGCTGATGCGTGAGCGCTTCATCCCGCGTGTGCTCGAAGCCAGCCCGGATTCGTTGATGGATGACAGCGGCAACAACCTTGACCCGCACAAGGTTTGGGCCACGATGTTCACCAACGAAAAACCGGGTGGCCACGGTGAGCGTTCGGTCGCCATCGGCACCATCGACATGGCCGTATGGGACGCGGTGGCCAAGATCGAAGGCAAGCCTTTGTTTCAGTTGCTGGCTGACCGCTACGGCGACGGCAAGCCCAACCGCAAAATCTTCGTCTATGCCGCCGGGGGCTACTACTACCCCGGTCAGGATCACGGCAAGCTCAAGGACGAGATGCGCAGCTACATCGATCGCGGCTACACCGTGGTGAAAAAGAAGATCGGTGGCGCCTCGCTCGACGAGGATCTGCGCCGCATCGACTCCATCATGGAAGTGCTGCAGGACGGGCAAAAGCTGTGCGTCGATGCCAACGGCCGCTTTGACCTGGACACGGCCATCCAGTACGCCAAGGCCTTGTCGCAGTACGATCTGTTCTGGTACGAGGAGGCCGGCGACCCGCTCGACTTCGAGCTGCAGGCCACGCTGCGCAGTTACTACAAAAACCCGATGGCGACCGGTGAAAACCTGTTCTCGATGCAGGACGCGCGCAACCTGATCCGTTACGGCGGCATGCGCCCCGACCGGGACTGGTTGCAGTTCGATTGCGCTTTAAGCTACGGCCTGGTCGAATACCTGCGCACGCTGGACATGCTCAAGGAACATGGCTGGTCAGCCAGCCGCTGCATCCCGCACGGTGGCCATCAGATGTCCCTGAACATCGCTGCGGGCCTCGGACTGGGCGGCAATGAGTCTTACCCCGACCTGTTCCAGCCTTTCGGGGGCTTCCCGGATGGCGTGAAAGTGATCGACGGCCATGTGACCCTGCCTGATCTGCCGGGCATTGGCTTTGAGGCCAAGGCCGACCTTTTTGCCCACATGCAAGCGCTTTCGTCCTGACCGGGCTATTGTTAATTCAAAGTGAATAATGGTGTCACTTTATGAGGATCAATAAAAATGAGCAATGGGTATATTTCGGCCATAACCAACGCGACAGGAGACTTCATGAAGACTTACAAGATAGCTTGCATCCCCGGTGACGGTATTGGCAAAGAGGTGGTGCCCGCGGGCCAGGCCGTGCTGGAGGCGCTGGCAGCCGCCGGCAGCGACTTCACTTTTGAATTCGAGAACTTCGGCTGGGGCGGTGACTGGTACCGCGTGCACGGCGAGATGATGCCCGCTGATGGCCTGGATGCGCTGCGCCACCAGGATGCCATTTTGTTTGGCTCTGCGGGCGACCCGCACATTCCCGATCACATCACGCTGTGGGGCTTGCGCCTCAAGATTTGCCAGGGTTTTGACCAATACGCCAACGTGCGGCCCACCCGCATCCTGCCCGGTATCGATGGCCCCCTGAAGCGTTGCAAGGCCGAAGACCTGGACTGGGTCATCGTGCGCGAAAACTCCGAAGGCGAGTATTCGGGTGTTGGCGGGCGTGTCCACCAGGGCCACCCGATCGAAGCCGCCACTGATGTGTCGATGATGACCCGCGCGGGTGTCGAGCGCATCATGCGCTTTGCCTTCAAACTGGCGCAGTCGCGCCCGCGCAAGCTGCTGACCGTGGTGACCAAGTCCAACGCGCAACGCCACGCCATGGTGATGTGGGACGAGATTGCGGTGCAAATTTCCAAAGAGTTCCCTGATGTCAAATGGGACAAGGAACTGGTGGATGCCGCCACCGCGCGCATGGTGAACCGTCCCGCCACTCTGGACACTCTGGTCGCCACCAACCTGCACGCCGACATTTTGAGTGACTTGGCCGCGGCCCTGGCGGGCAGTCTGGGCATTGCCCCGACCGGCAACATCGACCCCGAGCGCCGTTACCCCTCCATGTTCGAACCCATCCATGGCTCGGCCTTTGACATCATGGGCAAGGGCCTGGCCAACCCGGTGGGCACCTTCTGGAGTTGCGTGATGTTGCTGGAGCATCTGGGCGAAGCGGCGGCGGCCAAACGCTTGATGGCGGCCATCGAGCAAGTCACTGCCGACCCGGCCCTGCACACGGGTGATCTGGGTGGCAATGCCACCACGGCGCAGGTGACACAGGCCGTCTGTGCTATGTTGACGGCCTGACCACCCAGTCAGCCTGTTTGAACCAAAGGAGGCCACAAACTGAATCACCGACTGCATTTTTTCCCGTGAACCGTTAGCGTCAGACTTTTCAAAATCAACATGACTGGAGACAACCATGCGCAAATTCAATATTCAGAAACTGCTCTCGACGGCCTTGCTTGGCAGCACCCTGGCCATCAGCCTGGCCTACACCACAGGCGCTGCCGCACAAACCTTCCCCAGCAAGCAGATCAATTACATCCTGCCTTTCAACGCGGGCGGGGAGTCCGACATTTCGGCACGATTCCAGCAGTCGGTGTTCAAGCAGATTGCGGGCGTGGACATGGTCATCCAGTACCTGGCGGGTGCCGGTGGCGCACAGGCTTGGGCCCAGTTGAACAGCATGCCGGGCGACGGCTACACCATCATGGGCATCAACCTGCCGCACACCGTGCTGCAGCCGATGCAAAAAGACGTGGGTTACAAAACAGACGACCTAACGCCGGTGCATTATTTCCACTACACGCCTGATGCCATTTTTGTGCATACCGACAGCCCCTTCAAGACGCTCAAGGACCTGATTGACCATGCCAAAAAATCCCCCGGCATGGTGACTTTCAGCGGCTCGGGTTCGAACTCGTCGAACAACCTGGCGCAGGTGCGCTTCGACGAGCTCGCCGGCATCAAGACCACCTACATTCCGTTCAGCGGCACCGGCCCGGCGGTCACGGCCATCCTGGGCAAACAGACCGTGGCGGGCTTCAATTACGCGCCCTCGGCCATTGCCCATGCCGACAAGATGCGCATGCTGGCGGTGGCCTCGGAGCAGCGCATGCCCGCTTTCCCGAATGTGCCCACCTTCCGTGAGCTTGGTTTCGACCTGGTCGGTGGCGCTTATCGCGGCCTGTCGGTGCCCAAGTCCACGCCCGAGGCGGTGCGCCAAAAGGTCTCCGACATCATCAGCAAGATCAATACCGAGCCCACTTTCAAAAAGAAAATGGAAGACGGCGGTTTTGTTCTGACCGACGTCACCTACAAGGACATGCCCAAGTTCATGACCGAGAAGAAAAAGGAATACGCTGCGCTGGCTGAAAAGCTGGGCATCAAAAAGCAGTAATCCAACAAAGGCCCCGCCATGGAAATCCTGAGCTACCTGATCGATGCACTGACCCCTTTCAACCTGATGCTGGCACTGGCCGGGGTGACACTGGGGACCATCATCGGGGCCTTGCCGGGCTTGTCGGCGACCATGGCGGTGGCGATTCTGGTGCCATTCACCTTCGCCATGTCGCCGGCCTCGGGCTTGATCGCCCTGGGGGCGATCTACACCGGGGCCATCTATGGCGGGGCCTTTGCTGCCATTCTGGTCAATACGCCGGGCACACCGTCTTCTATCGCCACCACCTTTGACGGCTACCCGATGGCCAAGCGGGGTGATGGCGGCCTGGCCGTGACCCTGGCCACCATCGCCTCGGTTTTTGGTGGCTTGGTGGGGGCGATGATCCTGATTTTGTTGGCGCCGCCGCTGGCCAATGTGGCGCTGGCCTTTGGTCCGACCGAGTATTTCTGGTTGGCGATTTTTGGGCTGACCCTGATCTCGGCCCTGTCGGTGGGCAACACCCTCAAAGGCCTGATCGGGGCCTGCATCGGCTTGTTGCTGTCGACCATTGGCGTGGCTGTGGTGGGTGGGGACGTGCGCTACACCCTGAACACGCAGATCTTGCTCGGGGGCATCGACATCACCTCGGCCTTGATCGGCCTGTATTGCATTCCTGTCGTGATTGATCTGGTGGCATCCAAGGCACCCCATTTGTCGGTGCTCGAAGACAAACGGGGCTTCCGCTTGGTTGAGGCGCTGCGCATCAGTTGGGCCAGCAAGTTCAACATGATCCGGAGTTCGTTGATTGGCACCGTGGTCGGCATCCTGCCAGGGGCAGGTGGCTCCATCGCCGGGCTGATCGCGTATTCGGAAGCGCGCCGTTCGTCCCGGTACCCGGAGCGCTTTGGCACGGGCGAGCCTAATGGCGTCATCGCCACAGAAGCCTCAAACAACGCGACGGTGGGGGGGGGGTTCATTCCGACGCTGGTGCTGGGTATTCCCGGAACGCCACCCGACGCCATCATCCTGGGCGCGCTGCTGGTGCAGGGTCTCAAGATTGGCCCCAGCCTGTTCAATGAACAAGGCAATGTGGTGTACACCTTCATGTTTGGTCTGCTCATTGCCACCGTGCTGATGTTACCGGTGGGGCTGCTGCTGGGCCGCTATGCCTACAAATCCATCGTTCGCATTCCAAAGTCCCTGCTGGTACCCACGGTGGCCTTCCTGACCATTTTGGGGAGCTTTGCCATCCACAGCAATCCGCACGACATGCAGATGATGTTTGTGCTCGGGGTGCTGGCCTGGATCCTGCAACGCTACGGTTTTGCACCCTCTCCGATCGTGCTGGGTCTGGTGCTGGGGCAAATCGCCGAGCAGGGCTTCGTGCAGTCCTACATGATTGGCAACGCCACCAACGCGCTCGGCGCCATGTTTTTCGGGCGGCCCATCAGCATGGCCATCATTGCCTTCTCCTTGCTGACACTGTTTTACCCCTTGCTGACCAGCTTGTTCAGTCGTCGCCGCAAAGCGCCATTGGTGGAAGCCACCGACACGGTGGTGAAGGCGCAAATGGCGGTCCAGGCGGTGTACCGGGACGTTCCGGCCATGGTCTTTGGTGCGGTCTTCGTGGTCATTGGTGTGCTGGCTTATCTGCAGATCAAGGACATGTCGGCCATGGGTGCGGTGTTCCCCGGCACCTTGTCGTCGGTGCTGGTACTGCTGTCGCTCATGCTGATTGCTTTTCAGGTGGGTCGACCCAAGGCGCCCGGCAAATACGAGGAGGCCGGTGCGGTGCAGCCTTCGACCGTGCGGCGCATCGCGATCATTGTGGCCATGGCGGTGTGGGCGCTGTTGCTGCCGTCCATCGGTTTCTTCGTCACGAGCCTGATGGCCTTCCTGGTGCTCACCGTGATCGCCACTTTTGAGCGACCCAGTTCGCGTGAGGTGGCGCTGTATGCCGTGAGCGCGGTGGTGATCGTGGGCAGCTTTTATTGGCTGATGGATCAGGTGCTGGGTTTACGTATGCCCGCCGGTCTGTTGTTTTGATCAGGTGGCTGCCGCCCAGCGATTGCGCCCGGCTGCTTTGGCCCGGTAAAGCGCCGCATCAGCCAAGGTCAACAAAGTCTGGCCGGCTGCTTTTTCGGAAGCTACCTGGCACGCTGCGCCCACGCTCACGGTGATCACAGGTGCCGCATCAGAGGCCTTGTGCGGCAAGGCCAGCGCCATGACCCCTGCCACGACGCGTTGGGCCACGGCGATGGTGCCCGCTTCATCGGTATCGGGCAGGATCACGGCCAGTTCTTCCCCGCCATAACGGGCGACAAGGTCGGTGCTGCGTTGCAGCGCTTTTTGCACCGCCGCGGCCACGGCCTGCAGGCAGGCGTCGCCCGCCTGGTGTCCATAGCTGTCGTTGTAACGTTTGAAGAAATCCACATCGATCATCAGCAGGCCCAGTGCCTGTTTGCGCCGGAAGGCGCTGGCCCAGGCCTCGCGCAGGCGCAGATCAAAGTACTTGCGATTGGCGATCTGGAGCAGGCCGTCAATGCGTGAATAGGATTCGAGTCGGGAATAGGCCTGTTCCAGCTCCTTGTTGGCGTTGGCCAGTTCCAGCGTGCGCTGCGCAACGCGCTCTTCCAGGTGCTGGTTGGCCTGCGCCAACTCGGTGTTTTGCAAGGACAGCACATGGTACAGGTTACCAATCAGCTTGAGCACCGCCTGCATGCCGCTGTCGTGAGCCTGGGCCTCGCGCTCAAATGCGACTGCGGCAGGGGTGCCCTGGCGGATCAGTTGAATCTGACGTGCCAGCGCCTGGTCGATGCCCAGAATGTGCAGGCTGAGCCAGGAGGTCAGGAAGCTAACCAGGCTCTCGCCGGTCGTCGATATGCTGTTGCGTCGTTCCCACATGGAGGTGACCTGGGCCACGAATTGGCTGTGCATGGCGTGGTGGGCGTCCATGTGCCGTGCGTCCACGCCTTCGGCCCGCATCAAGGCCTCTTCGTCCTGGAAATGGTAGCGGGTGTAGTCGACCACGCGCGCGAAGGTGTCGGTCAGGACGGCCTCCCGGTTGGCGTCAGTCAGGAACAGCGAATGGCTGAGTTCATTGAACAGGTCGACCAGTCTGCGGTGCTGCTCATCGACTTTTGACAAGCCGGTGACGAAGTTGTCATCCCAAACGAAGGTTTCCATTTTTTTTCTGTCACGCCTACAAGGCTTTTTCTATGGCTGCCACCAGACCGGGGCTGTTGGGCTCGACCTTGCTGGCAAAGCCGCCAACCACCTTGCCGTTGCGGTCGATCAGGTATTTGTGAAAATTCCACTGCGGCGACTGCCCGGTGGCCTTGGCCAGTGCGGTATACAGCGGGCTGGCCTGCGGCCCCCGAACCACGCTTTTGGAGAACATGGGAAATTTCACGCCATAGGTGTTGAAGCAGAAGTCGGCAATTTCCTTGCTGCTGCCGGGCTCCTGCTGGCCGAAGTCATTGGACGGAAAGCCCAGCACCACCAGACCCCGGGCCTGATATTTGGCGTGCAGAGCCTCCAGGCCTTCATATTGCCCGGTAAAGCCGCAGTAGCTGGCCGTGTTCACCACCAGCAGTACCTTGCCTGCATACTGGCACAGCTTTTGGGGCGCTTCGTCCTGCAGGCGATTGAAGCTGTGCTGCAGGATGGCCGGGCAGCCTGCGGCAGGCGTGGCATTGGCCTGCGCCATCGCTGGGGCATGGCCCGACAGCAGGCCGCCGAGAGCCAGAGACAGCAGCGTCGCGTGACGCAAGTGGGTTGTGATAGAGGACATCATGGGAATGCTCTGGTGGGTATGCTTGGAGTCTACGGCTTTGCCGCTGTTTCAGTGGCCAGTGTGGCCAAGGGCAGGCGCACAGTGGTATCCAAGCCTTCGATCCGGCCGTGATTCAGGCGGTTGACCAGCTCGATCTGGCCCCCCAGGGTGTGGCTGATTTCAAGGCAGATGACCAGCCCCAGGCCGCTGCCGCTGTGCGCCTGACCGGCCGAGAACGGCTGAAACAGGCGTTTGCGCAACTCCTCGCTGATACCCGGGCCGTCGTCGCTGATGACCAGTGCGGCATGGCTGGCATCACACAACAGGCGCACCTGCAGTTTGCCGTGTTCGGGGCTGTAGCGAATGGCGTTGTGCAACAGGTTGCGTGACAGTTCGCGCAGCATCCAGGCATGGGTCTGGATCGGGGCGGGCAGGGTGTCAATTTCGAAGTCCAGCGCCTTGTCGGCGATCAGCGGCGACAAATCAAGTGCGACCTCGCGCACAACGCCGGCCCAGTCGACGGTTTCCGTGGCCTTTTCCTGTGCCAGCTGGGCCACTTTGGCCAATGCCAGCATCTGGTTGGCGAGCTGGGTGGCGCGCTCCACGGTGTGGCTGATTTCCATCAAGCCCTGATGTGCTTCCACATCACCGCGCAGGGCCGACTGCACCTGCACTTTCAGCACTGCCAGCGGTGTGCGCAATTGGTGGGCGGTGTCGCGCACAAAACGTTTCTGGTTTTCCAGCAGGTGCTTCAGGCGGCGCATGGTGGTGTTGGTGGCATCAAGCAGCGGGTGCAATTCATGCGGCGCGTTGTCCAGACTCAAAGGGGTCAGGTCGTCGGCACGGCGCTGCTGCAACTGCAGGCTCAAGTTGCGCACCGGGCGGGTGGCGCGCTGTACCACCACGAACACCACCAGCGCAATCACCGAGACCAGTGCCAGTTGTCGCCACAGGGTGTCGAACATGATTTGTCGTGCCAGCGTGCGGCGCAGTTCCAGCGTTTCGGCCACTTGCACCACGGCCATGGTGCGCGCGCGCTTCATGGCCACCGGTTGCAGCAGCACGGCCACACGCACAGCGTCGCCACGGTAGTTGTCGTCATAAAAATCGACCAGCGCTGCGTACGGTCCCAGCGCTGGCAACTGGCCACGCCATAAGGCCAGGTCCTTAAAGCCGTCAATCAGCCTGCCCTGGGTGTCCGAGATGCGGTAAATCATGCGGCTGCGGTTGTCGGCCTCAAACACCTCCAGCGCGGCATAGGGCACGACGGCGCGCAATTGCGCCGCATCGGCCTCACCATCGGCCTCGATGTGCTCGCCCAGCGCCTTGGCCGAGGCCAGCAGGGTGCGGTCGTAGGCGGTGTTGACGGCAATCAAAGCCTGGCGGTAGATCACCACGGAATCAACCAGAATGAACAGCGCCACCGGCAGCAAGATACCCAGCATCAGGTAGCTGCGCAGGGACAACTGGCGCAGCCACCTTTTCATGCGGCCAGTTTCAGCAGGTAGCCCAGGCCACGCAAGGTTGTCAGGGTGGCGCCGGTGCCCTGGAGCTTCTTGCGCAAGCGGTAGGCCACCACCTCGATGGCCTCGAACTGCACCTCGGCCTGCCCCGGAAACACCAGCTCAAACAGGCGTTCCTTGGTGACGGCCTGACCCGCACGAGCCAGCAGGGAGCGCAGCATGGCGAGTTCACGGCTGCTCAGGTCCAGTACCTGGCCAGCGTGATAAATCGCCTGGCTTTGCGGGTCATAGCGCAGCACGTGGGCATCGCGCGGGCCAGTGCCCGCCTGCTCGGGGTTTTCCGGGTGGCGGCGGTAAAGCGCCCGCACGCGGGCTTCCAGTTCGTCCAGGTCAAACGGTTTGGGCAGGTAGTCGTCAGCGCCGGCATTGAGGCCTTGCACCCGGTCGCCCACAGTGCCGCGCGCCGTCAGGATCAGCACCGGGGTACTGAAGCCCTCGTCGCGCGCCTGGGCCAGCACTGCCAGGCCGTCGCGCCCGGGTAGGGTCAGGTCCAGCAGCACCACATCGGGGCGGGACGCACGCCAGCGTGCCAGGGCGGCGCGGCCATCCACACACACCTCGACCTGCCAGCCAAGCCGGCTCAGTGAACGGCTCAAGGCGGTGTGCAGCGCGGTGTCGTCTTCAATCAGCAGCAGCTTCATGGGCAGGGCCCGCAGCGGGGTCGGGTTTTTGCACGGCCAGGCGCCACAACGAGGTGACCTCCTGGGCACGCGCCTGGTGCAGCGCGTCGGTGGTGTCGTTGGCCTTGGGGTGCTGGGGTTTGGCGTCAATGCGGCTCACCACGCGCAGGCCGTGTTGCGCAAAGGCGGCCAACAAGTCGTCGCGCGTGCGCAGGCCCAGCAGTTCCGCCAGGTTCGACAAAATCAGCCAACCCTCGCCGCCGGGAGCCAGGTGCCCGGCCAGCCCGGCCAGAAAACCCTTGAGCATCTGGCTGTTTTCGTCGTACACCGCGCGCTCCAGCGGCGAACTCGGTCGCGCCGGCAACCAGGGCGGATTGCAGACAATCAGCGAAGCCAGGCCGGGCGGAAACAGGTCAGCTTGTTGCACCGTGATCTGGCTCTGCAGGCCCAGGCGCGCCACGTTCTCCCGGGCGCACACCAGCGCGCGGGGTTCGAGCTCGGTGGCTACCACGTGGCTCACGCCGCGCTGCACCAGCACAGCCGCCAGCACGCCGGTGCCGGTGCCAATGTCAAAGACGGTGATGCTGCTTTGTCCCTTGGGCGCTTTGGGCAAGTGGGCCGTGGCCACCAGGCCGATGTATTCGCCACGCACGGGTGAGAACACACCATAGTGCGGGTGGATGCGGTTGTTGGGCGCCTCCCCGAGGGCGGCAATTTCCACCCCGACCCGGCGCCATTCGTGCGCGCTGGTGACGCCCAGCAGTTCGCGCAGCGATACCACCGAGTGCTCGCCTTCGGTCTGGTCCTCGCTCCAGGCCTCGGCGCATGCCACGCTCACATCGGGCGCACGGCGCAAGGCCACTTGGTAACTGGCGTCCAGCTCCACCAGCAGCATGCCCAGCGTGCGTGCGCGCTGCGCCTGGGCCTGGCGGTGCAGGTTGAACGCTGCGGTGATCGGGATGGGCTGGGCGGCTTTGACGCGCTTGCGCTTGGGTACCTGGTCAATGCGTCGCGCGATGGCCTGCAGCAATTGGCGCGCGTTGTGAAAGTCACCGCGCCACAGCATGGCGGTGCCGGCGCAAGCATGTCGGTAGGCACTGTCGGCGGTCAAGGTGTCGTCGGCCAGTACCACGCGCTTGGGCGGTGCGCCACCGCGTTCGCTGCGCCACAGGGCCGAGCAGGCCTGGTCGGCCTCCAGCCATTGCAGGCGTGGGGGAAGGGCGGCCGCATCGGTCGCGGGTTGGGCTAAGTTGAGGGACATGAAAGCAGTCTTGATTGGAATGGGGGTGGTTGTAACAGATTGGGCCAGCGGCGGGCCTATGGGTATTTTCCCTAGGCTTTCCGGACAGCCGTTTGACAGCTTGGGCCTGCATCATCGCATGGCCATCAACACCTAAGGAGACTGCGATGCGTCGTGATACTTTTCTGAAATCCATGGCCGCGCTGGCTGTCAGCGGCGGCCTGCCACTGGCGGCCTTGGCCGCCACCAACGTCAAAATGATGATCCCGGCCAATCCGGGCGGCGGTTGGGACGGCACCGGCCGCGCCCTGGGCAAGGCCCTGATGGACGCCAAGGTGGCTGACACCGTGACCTACGAGAACAAGGGCGGTGCGGCAGGTGCCTTGGGTCTGGCCCAGTTTGTCAACGCCAGCAAGGGCGACCCGAACGCCCTGATGGTCATGGGCGCGGTCATGCTGGGCGGCATCATCACCGGCAAACCGCCGGTGTCCATCACGGCGGCGACCCCGATTGCGCGCCTGACCACCGAGTACAACGTGTTTGTGCTGCCGGTCAATTCCCCCTTCAAGACCATGGCCGATGTGGTGGCCCAACTTAAAAAGGACCCGGGCAGCGTCAAGTGGGGTGGCGGTTCACGCGGCTCCACCGAGCACATTGCCGCGGCCATGATTGCGCGCGCGGTGGGCGTGGATCCGGCCAGGATCAATTACGTGGCTTTCCGGGGCGGCGGTGAGGCCACTGCGGCTATTTTGGGCGGCAACGTGACCATTGGCGGCAGCGGCTACAGCGAGTTTTCCGAGTACATCAAATCCGGCAAGATGCTCCCGATCGGGGTCACCTCAGGCGCGCGCCTCAAGGGCATCAACGTGCCCACGCTCAAGGAGCAGGGCATTCCTGTCGAGATTGGCAACTGGCGCGGCGTTTATGGTGCGCCTGGCATCACTCCGGCGCAGCGCAAGGCATTGACCGACATGGTCATCAAAGCCACCCAGTCCAAATCCTGGCAGGAAGACCTGGTCAAAAACAACTGGACACCCGCCCTGCTCAGCGGTGATGCTTTTGAGCAGTTTGTTGACAACGACTTTGCCTCGCTGCGGGCGACCATGGTCAAGTCCGGCATGATCTGATCCAGTCACCCACAGGAGTTCACCCATGCGTCAACGCGGCCTGGCCAAGCACTCGCCCTATCTGCAAGCTTTGGTGGGTGTCGGCGTGCTGCTGCTGGCCCTGGGGCTGGCTGTGGGTGCCCTGTTCATTCCGGCCAATGCGGGTTATGCCGGCGTTGGCCCCAATTTTCTGCCCTGGGTGGTCGCGGTCGCCCTGGGGATTTGCGGCGTGGTGTTGATTCGCAATGCGCGCCGGGGCGGTTTTCTGCACATGGACGAGCATGGTGGCGAACACCCCTATTGGGCGGGGTTTGCCTGGATGTCAGCAGGCATGTTGCTCAACGCCGCCTTGATCACGCGCATCGGGTTTATCCTGAGTTGCGCCTTGTGTTTTGTGCTGGCCGCGCGCGGTTTGCGCAGCGCTCGGGGCAGTGATAAACCGGGCGCCAACAGCTGGCTCATGGACACGCTGGTGGCCTTGCTGATCGCCGCGCCGGTGTACTGGATGTTCACCAAGTTCCTGGGCATCAACCTGCCTGGTTTGACCGAAAGCGGGTGGTTGTAATGGACCTGATGGAGACCTGGAACCTGCTGATGCAGGGGTTCGCCACGGCGGGTACGCCGGTGAACCTGTTGTGGGCTTTGGTGGGCTGCGCCCTGGGCACGGCGGTCGGGGTGTTGCCGGGCATTGGCCCGGCCACGGCGGTGGCCATGCTGCTGCCGATCACCACGCAGGTGGAAGCCACCGCCTCGATGATTTTTTTTGCCGGCATTTATTACGGCGCCATGTACGGTGGCTCCACCACCTCGATCTTGCTCAACACACCCGGCGAGACCGCCACCATGGTGACCGCCATGGAAGGCAACAAGATGGCCAAGAGCGGCCGTGCCGGTGCCGCGCTGGCCACCTCGGCCATCGGCTCCTTTGTGGCCGGCACCATCGCCACGGTGATCGTCACGCTGTTTGCTCCGGTAGTGGCTGAATTTGCCGTCAAACTCGGGCCGCCTGAATACTTCATGCTGATGCTGCTGGCCTTCACCACCGTGAGCGCGGTGCTGGGCCAGAGCACGGTGCGCGGCCTGACCGCCCTGTTTGTCGGTTTGGCGGCCGGCCTGGTGGGCATGGACCAGATCACCGGCCAGGTGCGCTACACCGGCGGTGTGCCCGAGTTTTTGGACGGCATCGAGATCGTGCTGGTGGCGGTGGGCCTGTTTGCCGTGGCGGAAGCCATGCACGCGGTGTTGTTCGAGGGCAAGACCGTGGAAAGCGAGAACCGCATGAGCCGCGTCAGCATGTCGCTGAGCGACTGGCGCCGTTCCTTGCCGGCCTGGCTGCGCGGTACCGCCATTGGTGCGCCGTTCGGTTGTATTCCTGCGGGCGGCACCGAGATCCCGACATTTTTGAGCTATGCCCTGGAGAAAAAGCTGGCCAAGGGTGAGCACCAGGCCGAGTTTGGCGCCCAGGGTGCGATTGAAGGCGTGGCCGGCCCTGAGGCCGCCAACAACGCCACCGTCACGGCGGCGCTGATTCCGCTGCTGACCCTGGGCATCCCCACGTCGAACACCACCGCCATCATTCTGGGGGCGTTCCAGAATTACGGCATCCAGCCCGGACCGCAGCTGTTCAGCACGGCCTCGGGCCTGGTGTGGGCGCTGATTGCCTCGCTCTACATCGGCAACGTGATGCTGCTGGTGCTGAACCTGCCGATGATCGGGCTGTGGGTCAAGCTGCTCAAGGTGCCCAAACCACAGCTTTATGCAGGTATCCTGATTTTTGCCACAGTTGGCGCTTACGGCATGCGGCAAAGCGCGTTCGACTTGTTCCTGCTCTACGGCATCGGCCTGCTCGGCCTGGTGATGCGACGCTTCAACTTCCCGACTGCGCCGGTGCTGGTGGGCATGATTCTGGGCCCGCTGGCCGAAGCGCAGATGCGCAATGCGATCTCGATCGGTGAGGGCAGCGCGCTGATTTTTGTGCAGCGCCCGATGTCGCTGGCCTTGCTGGTCATCATCGTGCTGATCATGGTGCTGCCGCGTTTGCTGAAAAAACGCGCTTGATCTACATCATCGCCGGGGGGTGTTGATCGACCTTGGGCTGACACTGCCGCAGGGTCTGGCAGGCTTCATCAAAGGCGAATCGCTGGATCTGGCTGGCCAGCTTGGGGTGGTCCTCGCCCAGCACCAGCGCCAGTGTGGCGCTGTGTTGCTGGAACAGATGGAGAGCGGCCGCATCACTGTGGCGCAGCAGGTCTTCCAGCTGCGTCAGCACCTGGCGCACAAGAGTGGCGTCGGGCATGGCTTGCGGCAATGCGGGCTCGCTGGGTGGCACGGCAGCAGCGTCCGGCGGGGTGGCGCTGTCGCTGGTGCCGCGTGGCTGCGGCAACCACACCAGCAGTTTGGCGTACAGGATCTCGGGCTCGATTGGCTTGGAGACAAAGTCGTTCATGCCCGCCTCGCGGGCGGCCAGGCGGTCGGGTGCCAGGGCGCTGCCCGAGAGCGCAATGATGGGCAGGGTTTGCCCCAGTGGCAGGGCGCGCAACGCACGGGTGGCCTGAATACCGTTCATGCGCGGCATCTGCAGGTCCATCAGCACCAGGTCGTAGGTCTCGCCCGATTCGCACACCCGGGCCAGTGCCTGTTCGCCGTCGCTGGCGGTGTGCACTTCCAGGCCAACGTGGTGCAGCAACTCTTGCGCTACTTCCAGATTCGTGCGATTGTCATCTACCAGCAAGACGCGTTGGCCCAGGTGTCGCGCCCGGAGTTCTTGTCCGGCAGCGGTGGCCAGCGCCGGGGCGAGCGGCTGCTGCGGACTGATGCTGAGCGTGACCCGGGCGGTGAACCAGAACGTGCTGCCCCGGCCCGGCACGCTGCGCACGCCGGCATCGCCGCCCATCAGCTGCGCCAGGCTGCGGGTAATGGCCAAGCCCAAACCGGTACCACCATAACGCCGGGTGGTGGAGGTATCGCCCTGTTCGAAATTCTGGAACAGGCGCTGCACGGTCGCGTCATCCATGCCAATCCCGGTGTCGGTCACTTCAAAGCGCAAGGTGGCCTGGTCACTGTCCTTGCCGACCTGTGACACGTCGATGCTGACGCTGCCTTCGGGCGTGAACTTGACGGCATTGCTGACCAGGTTGAGCAGCGCCTGGCGCAGCCGCGTGGCGTCAGCCTGGACCCACATGGCCAGGGCGTTGCCGCTGACATGCAAGGCCAGGCCCTTGGCCAGCGCGTCGGGCTCGACCAGGGTTTGCACATTGCCGACCACCTCGGCAATCTGGAACTGGTGCTGCTCCAGCGTGATCTTGCCGGCTTCAATCTTGGAGATGTCAAGCACATCGTTGATGATGCCCAGCAAGTGGCGGCAGGCGCTGTCGATCTTGTTGAGCTTGTCCAGTTGTGCCGGGCTGGCGCTGTCATTGCGCAGCAGGTGGTTCAGGCCCATGATGGCGTTCATGGGGGTGCGGATTTCGTGGCTCATGTTGGACAGAAAAGCGCTCTTGGCCTGGTTGGCCGCTTCCGCCTCCTGGCGCGCCGTGGTGAGTTCCAGTGTGCGTTGCGCCACCAACTCTTCGAGGTGGTGGCGGTAGCCGTCCAGTTCGATGCCGATGTGCTTTTTCTCGGTGATGTCTTCCTTGACCGCCACGTAATGGCTGATGCGGCCATCCGGCTGGCGCAAGGGCGTGATGATGGCGAATTCAATGTAGTCGCTGCCGTCTTTGCGCCGGTTGTAGAACTCGCCTTTCCACATCAGGCCCTGGCGCATGGCGGCCCACATGGCGTCGTAGGTGTGCTTGGGTGTTTTGCCTGAATGCAGGATCTTCGGGTTTCTTCCCAGAATCTCGTGCGCCAGGTAACCCGTGGTGCGCTCAAACGCCTCGTTGACGTATTCAATCTCGGCGTTCAGATTGGTGATGACGATACTTTCGGGGCTTTGCGCCACGGCTTGCGACAGCTTGCGCAAATAATCCTGATTTTTTTCGCGTGCCGTCACATCCTGGATCAAGGCCATTTTGGCGGGTCGCTGCGCAAAGGTGATCGGCAGGGCGGAAATCTCAACCAGCATCACCTGGCCGTTCTTGTGCAGGTGCCGGAAGATGCCAGTCTGGTAGGTCACGTTGGTGGTGGTGGCCAAAACGTCCAGCAGCTTGGGAACGTCATCTGCTGGCCGGATATCTTTCAGCGTCATCGCCATGAATTCGTCGCGACTGAAGCCATAGTGCGCAACGGCAGCGTCGTTGACCGACAAAAAAGCCAGCGTTTCCGGGTCGAACACCCAGATCGGAAAGGGATTGCTGTTGTACAAGGTTTTGTAGAGCGCCTGGCTGCTTTTCAGGGCGACCTCGGCACGGCGCTGGCGCACGATGCGCCAGATGGCCTCGGCCATCAGGCGCACGGTCTCGGAGTCGGCGTCGGTGTAAAACGTTGGCTTGTTGCCGACGCCCGCCATCATGCGCACCAGACCACCCTCCAGCACGGGCACGCTGATCAGCCGGTCCAGGCGCGCGTGGCCCTCTGGCAGACCGTGCTTGCCAGCAGCATGGGCGTAGTCGTTGAACACCACCGTCTTTTTTTGGCGTAGCGCGTCGGACCAGATGCCGGCCTGGATGATGGGGTAGTGGTTGTCAAAAGCGGCCGTGCAGTAATGCGCCAGCGTGTCGCTGGACCAGGTCATCAGTTCGATGGTCTCCTGGTCTTCGTTGACAAAGTGGATGAAGCCGATCTGGCTTCCCGTGAGCTGTTCGGCCACGCCCAGGCCATGCTGCATGAAGCTGCGCTCGTCCATGGTGTCGGCGGCGGCGGGCAGGTCGAGCAGCGCCTGGGTGCGCCGCGCAAATTGCGTGATGGTGTCTTGTTCGCGCAGCAGGGCGGCCGAGGACTGTTGGAGCCAGCGCCGGCTCAAGCCAAACAGCCAGGCGGTCGTGACCAGCACAAACAAGCCGCCCTTGTAGGTGCTGAACCGGACGATGTCGGCCGGGTCCCTGAACAGCCAGCCCAGCACCTGGTCGGAAAAGACGATCCACAAGGCCGCAAAAACGGCGTAACCCAGGGTAATCCTGAGCGCCACCTGGTTGGGCGTGAGCTCGAAGCGGCTTTGGGGTGACTCAGCGGGCTTCATGGCGTCAGGCAGCGAAGCGGTGACTGTGTTCAGGCGGTGACGGGATCGTCATGGTGCTGCATGGCAATGGCAACGAAGGCGTCAAAATGGCCCAGAAAGGCGTCTGCAATGTCAGGGTCGAAATGCCGACCCCGCTGCTCGGCCATCAGCGCCCGTGCGGCCTCGAAAGAAAACGCCGGTTTGTAGACCCGCGCCGAGATCAGGGCGTCGAATACATCGGCAATGGCCATCAGGCGCGCCGCGACGGGAATCGCATCGCCCGCCAGTTGGTCGGGGTAGCCGGTGCCGTCCCACTTTTCATGGTGCCAGTGGGCAATTTCCTTGGCCAGGGTCAGGAATTCGAGCGGTTTCTCGATGTCCTGCTCGGCCAGCTCAATGGCGTCGCTGCCCAATTTGGCGTGGGTTTGCATGATCGCCCACTCAGGCTTCGTGAGCTTGCCGGGTTTGTTCAGAATATGGTCGGGAATGCCGACCTTGCCGATGTCGTGCATCGGCGCCGAGCGCGTCAGCAGGCTGATGAAGCGGGGTGTCAGGGTGGGCTGAAAGCGTGGATGCTCCTTGAGCAAATCAGCCAGCAGTGCCATGTAGCCCTGGGTGCGCGCCAGGTGCTTGCCGGTTTCGGGGTCGCGCGTTTCAGCCAGGTGCGCCAGGGCGCGGATGCTGACCTGCTGGGTCAGGTCGTTCTCGAACATGCGCCGGGCCACCTCAGCCTCCAGCGCGGCATTCTGGTCCTTGAGCCAGTCGCGGGCCTGTTTGGCCAGCAATTGGGTGCGCACCCTGGCCAGCACAATGGCCGGCGTCATGGGTTTGGTGATGTAGTCCACCGCACCCAGGCTTAAGCCCCGCTCTTCTTCGCGCGGGCTGGACAGCGCGGTCAGGAAAATGACCGGAATGTCAGCGCTCTGCGCGTCGGCCTGGAGTGCCTGCAGCACCTGGTAGCCATTCATGCCGGGCATCATCACGTCCAGCAGAATCAGGTCGGGGCGGGGCGTGCTGGCGGCCACCTGCAGGCCGCGTTCGCCATTGTTGGCGGCCAACACCCGGTAATACGGCTGCAGCAGCTCACTCAGCACAAACAGGTTTTCTGGTGCGTCGTCAACAATCAGCAGGGTCGGGCGGGTCGGGTCATCCATGCAGTTTGGGTCCAGATGGGAACGCTCGGAGTAATTTCGTATTAAACCTTAAAGTGTGTGTTTCTGCACGCGTGGTTTTACTGCTTTGCGCCCAGCGCCAGCGCTGCTGCCCGGGAGGCCGCCAAGGCGGCGGCATCAGGCGCGACCTGGGTGGGCCAGCCTTGCAGGTGCTGCTGGGTGATGTCGCACAGCGCGGTGATCCAGGTGGGGTCGTCGTTGAGGCAGGGGATGTAATGAAACTCCTTGCCGCCGGCATGCAGAAAAGTTTCGCGCGCCTCCATGTTGATTTCTTCCAGCGTTTCCAGGCAGTCGCTGGTGAAGGCGGGGCACACCACATCAACCCGTTGGACTCCGGCTTTGCCCATCTCGATCAGGGTCGGTTCGGTGTAGGGTTCCAGCCATTTGGCACGCCCCAGGCGCGATTGAAAACTCAGCTTGTACTGCGCTTTGCTCAGGCCCAGCTGCTCGGCCAGCAGACGCGCCGTTTTGAAGCATTCGCAGTGGTAAGGGTCGCCCAGGTGCAGGGTGCGCTCGGGCACGCCGTGAAAGCTCATCAGCAGCACATCGGGGCGGCCATTGACTTGCCAGTGGTGCCTGACCCGGCCGGCCAGCGCGGCAATGTAGCGCGGGTCGTCGTGGTAGTGGTTGATGAAGCGCAGCTCCGGGATGTTGCGCACCTTGCCGGCCCAGTGGTACACCGCATCGAACAGGCTGGCCGTGGTGGTGGCCGAATACTGCGGGTAGGCCGGAAGGATCAGCACGCGGGTGGTACCCGCGGCTTTCAGTGCATCGAGCTGCGAGGCAATCGAGGTGCTGCCATAGCGCATGGCATAACGCACCTGCACGTCGTGGCCGCGCTGGGCCAGCCAGCCTTGCAACAACTTGGCCTGTTTTTCGGTCCAGATCTTCAGTGGCGAGCCCTCGGGCAGCCAGATGCTGGCGTACTTGGCACCGGATTTGGCAGGTCGAAAGCGCAGGATGATGCCGTGCAAGATCAACATCCAGAGCAGTCGCGGCACTTCGACCACGCGTGGGTCTCCCAGGAATTCGCTCAAAAAACGCCGCACGTCAGGGGTGCCGGGGGAGTCGGGCGTGCCCAGGTTGCAGTACAGCACGGCGGTGCGCGGGGTTTGGCCGTGCTGAAACGGCGGCTCTTTGGCAAAGGGGGAGGTGAGTAGGGTCATGGGTGTATTTTCACCGACATGACGTGGGTCGCTTTAGCTCACAGCAAGGCCACCGCAGCGCAGCCGCTGCGCACCGCACCCTCCAGCGTCGCGGGGTAGGGGCCGGCCACATGGTCGCCGCAGGCCAGCAGACCCGGGGCAATGGTGGGTGGCGGGCGCTGCAGGCCCGGGGTGCAGGCAAAGGTGGCGCGTTTTTCCACCACCGTTTGTACCGCTTCCAAGTCCAGGCCAAGCTGCGCCCGCGCCTGCGCCAGCACCTGGGCTTGCAGCGTGGCACGCTCGCCCTGGGCGGCGCTGACCACAAAAGCCAGCAGCCCGGCCGGACCGCCCAGCTGTCCACGGTCGAAAACAAACTGGGCCGGGTGTGCCGCGCTGCTGCGCAAAGCCAGCATGGCCAGGGGCAGGCTGGCTTGCGGTGCCCAGGCATAGACCGTGGCAATGGCTTCGTGCTGCAGCGCCCGGGTGGTCTCCCCCCAATGCTGCACGCCCTCGGTGGAGGCGGGCACGTCCAGGTCGCTGGCATGGATGATCTGCGCGGCATGGTGCGCTGAGGTGGCGAGAACCACCGCGTCAAACAGCTCGCCCTGGACCAGCCAGCGCTGGCCATGGGTGGCGAGCGACGCCACCCGTTGGCCCAGCTTGAGCAGGCCGCCACGCGCCAGCACCCAGCTTGCGGCGGCGTCAGGCAACAAGGCGCTCAGGTCGAGCTTTGGCAGCAGCAGGCGCGAGCCGCCTGGTACGCCAAACAGGGCATCTTGCAGGACGCGCAAAAACACCTGGCCGCTGGCTTGTTCGGGTAGCGTGTTGAGTGCCGACACACACAGCGGCTCGATCAGCTCGGCCTTGACTCTGGGCGTGAGACCCAGGCACAGCCCAGCCACGGACAGGCTGTCCTCGCAGCGGAATCCCTTCAGTTTCCAGTCTAGCGCCGCGCTCAGCAGGGCCCATTTGTCGGCCAGTGACCAGCCACGGGCTTGCAGGATGCCAACGAGCGCGTCCAGTGGTGTCGGCAAGTTGGCAAATGCCAGGCCCAGGCCGTCGGGGAACTGCAGCGTCATGGGCATGTCGAGCAGGGCGGCTTCGGGCGAGAGACCCACCAGCCGCATCAGTTGCAGGGTCTCGGTATAGGCCCCGATCAGGATGTGCTGGCCGTTGTCCAGCGTCACCGGTGCGCCATTGGGTAGGCGCTGGGCCGGGCTGTCAGGAATCGCTCTGGCGCGGCCGCCCAGGGCCTGTGTGGATTCGAAAATGGTGACCTGATGCCCGGCCTCGGTGGCCTTGACGGCGGCTGCCATGCCGGCCCAACCGGCGCCGATGATGGCAACTTTCACAGCCGGCCCAGCGCCTGCACTTTCCAGGCCAGCCAGAGCTTGCGCAGCGGCGTCAGGCTGATGCGCTGGTGCAGCACGGCAAAGTTGTCGTGCTCGATCTCGCGCAGCAGGGCGCGGTAAATGCTGGCCATCATCAGGCCGGGTTTTTGCGCGCGGCAATCGGCTGCGGGCAGCAGCGCCAGCGCCTGGTCATAGAGGCCCTGGGCGCGTTCGGCCTCAAAGCGCATCAGTGCGGTAAAACGGTCTGAATAGGTGCCGTCCAGGATTTCCTGGGCCGTGACGCCAAACTGCTTCAGGTCGCCCGCGGGCAGGTAAATGCGCCCGCGCCGCGCGTCTTCGCCCACGTCACGGAGGATGTTGGTGAGCTGCAGCGCCTGCCCCAAGGCATGTGCGTAGCGGGTGGTTTGCGCATCGGTCTGGCCAAAAATCTGCGCCGCCACTTCGCCAACCACACCGGCGACCAGGTGGCAGTAGCTTTGCAGGCCTGCGTAGTCCAGGTAGCGGGTCTGGTTCAGGTCCATCTGGCAGCCGTCGATGATGGCCTGCAGGTGGCGCTCCTCAATCCGGTAATCGGCTGCCAGTGGCATCAAGGCCTGCAGCACCGGGTGGCTGGGCGTGCCGGCAAAAGCCTTGGCCACTTCGGCGCGCCACCATTGCAGTTTGGTGGCGGCCACGCCGGGGTCGACCATGTCGTCCACCACATCGTCCACCTCGCGGCAATAGGCATAAAAAGCCGTGATGGCGGCGCGCTTGGGCGGCGGCAAAAATAAAAAAGCGTAATAAAAACTGCTGCCCGAGGCGGCGGCTTTTTGCTGGACGTAGTCTTGGGGAGTCATGGGCGGCTTGTGAATTGCGTCCGAGTTTAAACAGGTCTTAAGACGCTTTCCACCCGAAGTGCCCCAATGGCGAACAACTCCCTTTGGCTAGGTTCGGTAAAGGCTGATTTACTCCGCATCCAGGCACGCCACGGCGACTTTTGCAAAGCTTGTAAAGTCTGCCAAGTGCTCATGCACGATACTGAAAACAATATGCCAATTAATGGCATCGTAGTTGTGAACAGCCAGGTTGCGAAAGCCCACGGCCTTTTTTAGGTTTCCTGCCAGCGCCGCACTGAGTACGCCCGCCTGTTGCAGGATGTCAAACGTCTGGCCCATCGTGTCTGGTGGTGGCACGTCCATGCCTGCGACCATGTGTGCGCCAATGTCAACGCACAATTGGATGGCACGGCTGAGGTTCAGTGCGATGATGTCTTGCAGATCAAAATCAGTCGAAAGAATCTCGGCATTAGCCGGGCACTTGATTTCAATGCGCTTCAGGCAGCGGCGCAGCGACTCCAGTTTGTGTTCGACTACTTCCCGATCCATGCCAGGCGCCTTTCTGCCAGAATTCTATTGCGGTAGGGCATGAAGTCAGCTTGTTCAAACAAATGACGGCTGAGCAACTTCCCGTAGGCGCTGTCAGTGCCCAGCAGGCGTCGGCCATGGCGGACAATTTGCCCCAGCAAGGGTTCCGGCACGGTGCTCAGGTCAACCAAGTCAACGGGGCGCCCCGTGTTGTCCGCAAATGCGGCGATCATGGCCATTTTTTCAGCCACACTCAGTGGGTGCGCGGCTGCGACTGCAATGTCGAGGTCGCTGTCTTGGCGCGGCCGACCTAGGGCAACTGAACCAAAAACCATCGCCAATACCAATGTAGGAAATTGCGACAGCACGTTTCTCAGCGAGGCATCTGTGTCGTGCGAATTCAGTGCTGATGGTGTTTGGGTGGGTTTCATGTCTTGTGACTTTGAGATGTTTGATTCTAGTGAATCTGTCTTGAAGCGGTTGTTTAAAAATCACCGCATCCACAGCGCCCGCCAAAGCAGGAGTGGCATATCCCAGGCGGTGAGTTTGGGCCGTTTGCGCCAGGTGGCAAAGTTGAACGCCTCGATCTTGTCCAGAATGCGCAGGCCACCTTGCACCACCAGGCGCAGCTCCCAACCGGCCCGTCCCGGGATACGTCGCGCCAGCGGTGCGCCGGTTTGCATCAGCGCGCGGGCTGATTGGGCGTAGGCGGTAATCAGGCGTGTTGCGCTGTCGCTGTGGCTGCCCGGCTGCAGGTCGGCGTCCTGCACGCCATGCGCGGCCATCGCCTGTTGCGACGGGTACCAGCGCCCGCGCGGCACGTCGGTGGAGACGTCCTGCCAGAAGTTGATGAGCTGCAAGGCGCTGCAAATCTGGTCGCTCTGCGCCAGCGACAGGTCGTCGCTGATGCCGTACAGGTGCAGCAGCAGGCGACCCACCGGGTTGGCCGAACGCGTGCAGTAGTCCAGCAGCTCGGCATCATCACGGTAGCGACGCTGATCAGAGGTGTAACGCACGTCCTGCGCAAAGGCCTTGAGCAAGTCCGCAAGCAATGGCACGGGCAGCTCGAACCTGCGCAGTGCCTCGCGCAGCGGCTCGAACACCTGTGGCCACTCGTCGCTGTGCGCCTGGTCATTGGCAATGGCCAGCAGGTCAGCGTGGTAGCGCGCCAGCATGTCCAGCCGTTGCGCGGCGCTGGCATCGCCTTCGTCGGCCAGGTCATCGGCCGTGCGGGCAAAGTGGTAGATGGCGGCAATGGCCGGGCGCAAGCGCGGCGGGCACAACCAGGAGGCCACTGGAAAGTTTTCGTAGTGGTCAACCGGGAAGCTGGCGGTGGGAGTATTGGCGGGCGGCGTGTTCACAGGGCGTGGCAGAGACATGGCCTCTTGCGCAAGTTGGAGCGCCACTGTAGCAGGCGCGGGCTTGAAATCGGGGCTAATGGCCCAATCTCCTGAGCAATCCATTTCAAAGGGAACTCTCATGCGACAAGATAAATTGACCACCAAATTCCAGGAAGCCCTGGGCGATGCGCAAAGCCTGGCGCTGGGCCAGGACCATGCCTACATCGAGCCAGTGCATCTGCTGGTGGCCATGCTCAAGCAGGCTGACGGCCCGAAAGCGCTATTGCAGCGCGCTGGCGTCAACGTGCCGGGTTTGCTGGCCGCCGCCGAGGCCGCCGTCAAACGCCTGCCGCAAGTGACCGGCCAGGACCAGGTGCAGGTCAACCCCGAGCTGGCCAAGCTGCTGCAGGCCACCGAAAAGGAAGCGCTCAAGCG
>JBASJO010000584.1:0-2586 GCA_049655365.1 Rhodoferax sp.
GCCACTGGAACAACCCCGAACCCGAAATTGTGCTGGCGGTGAACAGCCGCGGGCAAGTCAAAGGGGCGGCGCTGGGCAACGACGTGAACCTGCGCGACTTCGAGGGGCGCAGCGCCCTGCTGCTGGGAAAAGCCAAGGACAACAACGCATCATGCGCCATCGGGCCGTTCATCCGTTTGTTTGATGAGCACTTCAGCATGGACACCGTGCGTGCTTGCGACCTCGCCATGCAGGTGACGGCGGCCAACGGTTTTCTCATGCAGGGCAGCAGCTCCATGAGCAAGATCAGCCGGGACCCGCTGGAACTGGTTGGACACGCCTATGGTGCCACGCACCAATACCCGGACGGCTTCATGCTGTTTTTGGGCACCATGTTTGCACCCACGCAAGACCGGCACGGCCCCGGCCAGGGCTTTACCCATGAGTTGGGCGACGTGGTGACTGTGTCCACGGCCACGCTCGGTACCCTGGTGAACCGAGTCAACACCTCGGACAAAGTGGCACCCTGGACCTATGGCATCCGGGCGCTGATGCAAGACCTGAATCGGCGCCTCCCGCGCTGAGGTTTTGGCGGACCCGCTGTGGGTGTTATCAGCGGGTCTGACGTCCTTAACGTGTGAAGGGCACGACCACCTGCTGCTGCTCGCCCAGGCCCTCGATGCCAAGCGTCATCACATCGCCTTTTTTAAGGTAGAGCGGTGGCTTCATGCCCAGGCCCACACCCGGGGGCGTGCCCGTGGTGATGACGTCACCGGGCATCAGGGTCATGAACTGGCTCACGTAGCTGACCAGCTTGGCGACGCTGAAAATCATGGTGCGGGTCGAGCCGGTTTGCATGCGTTGGCCATTGAGGTCCAGCCACATGCCGAGCTTTTGCGGATTGGGCACTTCATCACGCGTCACCAGCCAGGGGCCGAGCGGGCCGAAGGTGTCACAACCCTTGCCCTTGTCCCAGGTGCCGCCGCGCTCAATCTGGAACTCACGTTCGCTGACATCATTGATGGTGCAGTAACCTGCGACAAAGCTCAAGGCGTCCTTTTGCGACACATAGCGCGCCTTGGTGCCAATGACCACGCCCAGCTCGACTTCCCAGTCGGTCTTTTTTGAACCCTTGGGCAGCATGACCGGGTCATTGGGCCCCTGAATACAGGTAGTGGCTTTCATGAAAACGATGGGCTCCGCCGGAATCGGCAGGCCGGACTCGGCGGCATGGTCGGCGTAGTTCAGGCCGATGGCAATGAACTTGCCAACGCCGCTGACCGGGCTGCCCATGCGCGGCTTGCCCTTGACCAGCGGCAGATCCGCCGTCTTGAGTTTGCGCAATTTTTCCAACATCGCGTCGCCGAGCTGCTCGGGGTTGATGTCCTTGATTACCGCGCTCAGGCTGCGCAGTTTGCCATCGGCATCGATGAGTCCGGGTTTTTCCTTGCCGGCTTCGCCGTAACGAACGAGTTTCATGAGTTTTCCTTTCAGTTGGGGGTTGGACTAACAGTGGGCGTGGGCAGCCAGATGCTGCGGAATCAAATGGTCATGCCGCCATCCACCGAAAACAGTTGACCGCTGGCAAATACCGACTCGTCGCTGGCCAGGTAGACCACGATGGGTGCAATTTCATGGGCCTGGGCCAGCCGCCCCATGGGTTGGCGTGCGATGAAATTCTTACGTGCTTCAGCCGGGTCGGGGTAGCTGTTGATGCGCTCGGTGAGCGAGGGTGTGTCGACGGTGCCGGGTGCAATGGCATTGCAGCGAATGCCCTGCCCGACAAAATCGGCGGCCACCGATTTGGTCAGGCCCACCACGGCCGCCTTGCTGGTGCCGTAGATGAAGCGGTTGGGCAGCCCCTTGAGGCTGCTGCAGACACTCGACATGTTGATGATGCTGCCACCGCCGGCCGCCAGCATCTTGGGCAGCACGGCCTGGATCATCCAGAACTGTGCGCGCACATTCAGGTTGAAAGCGAAATCCCATTCGTCGTCGGTGGCCTGCAGGATGCTGCCGTTGTGCACCACCCCGGCGCAATTGAACAGCACGTTCACCGGTGTCATGCCCGCCACCAGCGCTTGAATAGCCGCCTTGTCGGTCACGTCAAGCCGGGCCGTGGTGACGTTGGCCACGCCGGCATAACTCTCGAGCAATTGGGCGTTGACATCGGTGGCCAGCACCTGCGCGCCTTCGGCGGCCATGGCCAACACACTGGCTCGGCCAATGCCCTGGCCCGCAGCGGTCACCAGTGCTGTTTTTCCTTTAAGTCTCATGGTTTTTTCCTTGGTTAAAAATGGACACATGCCTGGCTTGCTAGGGTTTCTACCGTTGTCTTGCAAGACGGATCGTGGGATTATCAATTGGCCTTACCAATTGGCCAATTGAGATTAACCCTTAGCACGCTAAAAATTTCATGGCAGCTCGATGCGCCAATCGGACGGCAACTTTACAACGTTCTTCAAGTGCACCGTTGCGGGCACCCTGAAGGCGCAAAGAATTCTTGTTTGGAGCATGCCCATTGTCATGCGACTGCTACGCAAAAAGCAGATAACAGAGGTTTATTCAAATGGATGATCTAAAAGCTAAAGTGGTTCTGATTACAGG
>JBASJO010000585.1:0-11960 GCA_049655365.1 Rhodoferax sp.
GTGAACAGGCGCCCGGTGCGCCCGGGCGAAAACGCCAGCGGCGCGTACACCGCCACCAGCGTCATGGTCATGGCAACAATGGCAAAGCCGACCTCGCGCGCGCCTTTGATGGCAGCCTGAAACGGCGCCATGCCTTCCTCGATATGGCGGTAAATGTTCTCCAGCATGACGATGGCGTCATCGACCACCAGGCCAATCGCCAGCACCAGCGCCAGCAGCGTGAGGGTGTTGATACTGAAGCCCGCCAGCGCCATCATGGCAAAGGTGCCGATCAGCGACACGGGAATAGTGATGAGCGGAATCAGCGAGGCGCGCAGCGTGCGCAAAAAGACAAAAATCACCAGCGCCACCAGCACAGCGGCTTCGACAATGGTGATGAAGACGGCCTTGATGGATTCGTCAATGAACACCGAGTTATCGTTGGCCACCTCGATTTGTACGCCCGGCGGCAAATCACGGCGCAATTTGTCCAGCAGGCCGCGCACGCCCGCGCTCAGGTCCAGCGGGTTGGCGGTGCTTTGCCGCACCACGCCCACGCCCACGGCGTCGCGCCCATTCAGGCGCACAAAGGAGCGTTCATCCACCGGAGCTTCCTCGACCCGGGCCACGTCACCAATGCGAATGGGCTGGCCATTGACCGTGCGAATCACCACCTGGGAAAATTCCCGGGGTTGCGCCAAGTCGGTGGCAGCGGTGACGTTGAACTCGCGCTGGGCGCTCTCGATGCGCCCGGCCGGCACCTCCAGGTTAGCGCGGCGCAAGGCGTCCTCGAGGTCTTGCACGGTGAGCTTGTAGGCCGCCAGTTTGTCAGGGTCGGCCCAGATGCGCATGGCAAATTTGCGTTCGCCGTAAATATTCACCTCGGCCGCTCCCGGTGCCGTTTGCAGCACCGGCTTGACCAGGGTGTTGGCCATCTCGGAGAGCTGCAGCGCGTTGTGGGTGTCGGAGCTGAGCGCCAGAAAAATCACCGGGAAAGACTCAGCTTCGACCTTGGCAATGACCGGCTCGTCAATGCCTTGGGGCAGGCGCTGGCGCACCCGGGTGACCTTGTCGCGCACGTCGGCGGCGGCGGCATCGGCATCGCGGGTCAGGGCAAAACGCACGCTGATCTGGCTGCGCTCCTGGCGGCTGGTGGAGGTGATCACGTCCACGCCCTCGATGCCCGAGAGCGAGTCTTCCAGCACCTTGCTGACCTGGGTTTCCATGACCTCGCTGGAAGCGCCAGCAAAGGTAGTGGACACCGACACCACGGGCTCGTCGATCTTGGGGTACTCGCGCACCGTCAGACTGTTGAAGGAGACCGCGCCAATCAGCACGATCAGCAGGGACAGCACGGTGGCAAAGACCGGGCGGCGGATGGAGGTTTCAGCCAGTTGCATGATCAGTGTCCTGGCGCATCAGCGACTGGCGGGAGCGGCTGGCGCGGAGGCAGAAGCCGCTTTGCCCGCGGGCTTGCCGAGCGCCACGATGCGCACCGGTGAGCCGTCTTTTTGCAGCCGCTGCTGGCCGGCCACCACCACGGTGTCGCCGGCGGCCAAGCCCGCCACGATTTCAACCCGACCGGCACGGCGCACGCCCAGCTTGACCTCTTGACGCTGCGAGACAAATTGGCTGTCGGCAGGCAGCGTGGTTCCGGCGGGCGGCGCGACCAGCTGGATGACAAACTGCTTGCCGCCTTGTGGCACAAGCGCTTCTTCGGGCACCACCAGCGCCGCCTCGTTGATTGAGAACACCGTGGTCACACGGGCCGACATGCCGGTGCGCAACGGCGCACGCTCGGGCACCGCCAGCAAGGCGCGCACGCCCACAGAGCGTCCGGTGGTGTCCAGCAGCGGATCAATGGCTTCGACAGCCGCCCTGAAACTGCGACCAGGCAAGGCATCCAGTGTCAGCTCGACGCTTTGCCCCGATTTGACCAGTCCGCCGTAGCGCTCGGGTAGCCGGTAGTCGACCAGCATCTGGCGCGCATCCTCCAGGGCCACCAGGTCGGTGCCGTCTTTCACGTAGTCGCCCACATTCACCAGCCGGATGCCGGCCGTGCCGTCAAATGGGGCGCGCACCGCCATGCGGCCCAGACGCGCCTGGGCCAGCGCCAGTTGGGCTTGTGCGACCTGGAGATTGGCCGCGCTGGTGTCGAGCGTTTGTTGGGCCAGGAACTTCTCGGCCACGAGTTCCTGGGTGCGTTGGTAATTGGCCTGGGCAATGGCGAGTTGCGCCTGCATTTGCTGCACCTCGGCCTGCTGCAACTGGTTGTCAAACTGGACCAGCACCTGGCCCTTGCGCACCGGGCCACCGTCCTTGAAATTGAGCGCCGTGATGCGCCCGACCAACTCGGGGCGCAACATCACGCTGTTGCGCGCGCGCAAACTGCCCACAGACTGGGCATCGTCGCGCAGCGTCTGCACCGCGACCCGGGCCACTTCCACACCCACCACCCGGGGAGCACCCGGCGCGCCGCCGGCAGGTCGGGTGATGCTGCCCTCGGTGCCCTTGATGGGGTTGGGCAACTGGGGGCGCGACTGCAGCCACCAGGCGACGCCGCCGGCCAGTGCGATGCCGACCGCTGCCACTGCCACAAAAGAAAATTTAGAAGCCATGTTTATTTTTTCCAGTCAATGCCATTGCCAACTGCACCGGGCAACTGTAGCGGCACAACGCACACTTTGCTGAAGAAAGGACAGTCCGGTCGTCAGCGCTGGCGCAGCGCCATGTCAACGCCCCGATTGGCCAGTTCATCGGCACGCTCATTGCCGGGGTCGCCGTTGTGGCCGCGCACCCAGCGCCAATCAATCTGGTGCGTGCCGCTGTTGACCAGCGCGTCCAGGCGCTGCCATAAATCGACGTTCTTCACCGGCGCCTTGGCGGCGGTTTTCCAGCCGCGCGCTTTCCAGCCCGGCAGCCACTCGGTCATGCCCTTGAGCACATACTGGCTGTCCACGTGCAGCGTGACCTTGCAGGGGCGTTTCAAGGCCGCCAGCGCTTCGATCACCGCCATCATTTCCATGCGGTTGTTGGTGGTGCCCAGTTCGCCGCCACAGAGCTCTTTTTGGGCGTCAGCAGATTTGAGCAGCGCGCCCCAGCCACCCGGGCCAGGGTTGCCCTTGCAGGCACCGTCGGTGTATATCTCGATCGAATTCAAAAGCATGACCTCATGTTGACTTGAAACTTTGCGGGTCAGACCACTCGCGCAGCGACGTGCACTGACCCCAACTAATTAAGTAAAAAACCACTCAGGCACCCGACTTGCGGGAGCCCGAGCTATTGGCAACGGACACAGGGGCATTCGGCAACAGCCGGGTCGGCTTCCAGGCCGGGTTGAGCAGCGTCATGCCGCGCACCCGCTTGACCGCCACCAGGCAATAGACGGCACCGAAAAAGGGCCACCAGCGTGCACCGGCCTGGTCCATCCAGGCAAAACGCTGCAGCCAGGGCTCGCGGGTCAAGGCCGGCCGGTAACAGCCAAAATCCCCGGACTCGATCTCAAAATTCAGCAGACGCAGCCAGTCACGGCAGCGCAGGTAGCCAATGAATTCGCCCGCCTGCGGCAAAAACAAGCGGTTCACGCCAAGGCGCCGATACAGGTGGCCGCGCTGCTGGCGAAAGCCCCACAAACTCATGGGGTTAAAGCCGCAAATCACGACGCGCCCTTCCGGCACCAGCACCCGGGCCACTTCGCTCAAGGTCGTGTGCGGGTCGGCGGTGAGTTCCAGAGCATGCGGCAGCACCACCAGATCGAGGCTGTTGGCGGGAAAGGGCAGCGCCGAAAAGTCAGTGACAAAAGCGGCTTTTTCATTGGGGGTTTCGGTGGCCAGCCAGCGGTGCGGCATGCGGTTGGAGGCCAAGGCATCAAGCTCGGGTAAACCCAGTTGCAGCGCATGAAAACCAAACACATCGGCCACGGCCGTGGCCATTTGCGCACGCTCCCAGGCCAGCAGGTAAGCCCCGGGTGGCGTCGCGATCCATTCGTGCAAACCTATAATTTGATCAGCCATGAAATTAATTCCAATACCTGCTTTCAACGACAACTACATCTGGATGTTGCACGACGAACGTCGGGCGCTGGTGGTGGACCCCGGGGACGCACAGCCCGTGCTCACGGCCCTGGCCCAACACGGACTGACCCTCACGGCGATTTTAGTCACGCACCACCATGGCGACCACACGGGCGGCGTCGATGTCCTGCGCCAGCGCACAGGTGCCCAGGTGTACGGACCCGCCACCGAAGACATGCCCGAGCCACTGCAGCGGCTCGCCGACCGCGACGTCGTCGAGGTGCTCGGACTGCGTCTTGAGGTATTGCTGGTGCCAGGCCATACCGCCGGGCACATTGCTTACTGGGGCCAGCTGCCGGGTGCCGACCCTGTGCTGTTTTGTGGCGACACCCTGTTCAGCGCCGGTTGCGGGCGTTTGTTTGAGGGCACGCCAGCCCAGATGCTGGTCTCCCTGACGCGACTGGCGGCGCTGCCCGACGCCACGCGCGTCTGCTGCGCGCATGAATATACTTTGGGCAGTTTGCGCTTTGCCCGGGCCGTTGAGCCTGACAATAGCGAGCTGCTGAACTACCAGGCGCATGCCCAGTCGCTGCGCCTGCAGCAGTTACCAACGCTGCCCTCCTCGATCGGTCTTGAAAAAGCCGTGAATCCCTTTTTACGCACCCATTTGCCCAAGGTGGCGCATGCGGTGCAGCAGATCGCCCCCAACGCACAAGACCCTGTCGCTGTGTTTGCCGCCCTGCGAACCTGGAAAGATAAATTTTGAAACAGCTTTGTTACGCATTGGCCTTGCTGCCAGTCCTTTGGCTGGCCGGTTGTGCGACACCCGTGCCGTCCGAAAACGCATCGACTCCCTCGACCAAGGCATCCGCAGACCCGGGCGCCAGCCTGCCAAATGCCCCTGACAGCAGCACCTCGGTGTACCCGGGTGGCGGCCTCAAGCCCCTGGCGAGCGAGCCTTCGCTGCGCTCGCGCAGCGTCCAGTCGCTGCTCCCACCGGCCGACCTGTGGGAACGGGTGCGCCAGGGTTTCGCCATGCCGGACCTTGACAACGACCTGGTGCAAGAACGCGAACTCTGGTACAGCAGCCGCCCCGACTACGTGGCGCGCATGACCGAACGCGGCAGCAAATACCTGTTCTACATTGTTGAGGAACTGGAGCGGCGCGACATGCCCAGCGAACTGGCGCTGCTGCCCTTCATCGAGAGCGCCTTCAATCCGCAGGCGGTGTCCAGCGCCAAGGCCGCCGGCATGTGGCAGTTCATGCCGGCTACCGGCAAGTACTTTGACCTCAAACAGAACATGTTTCGCGACGACCGTCGCGACGTGATCGAATCAACCCGCGCCGCGCTCGACTACCTGCAAAAGTTGTATGGCATGTTCGGCGACTGGCATCTGGCGCTGGCCGCCTACAACTGGGGCGAAGGCAGTGTGCAGCGGGCCCTCAAGAAAGCCAAAAAGGCGGGCACAGGCACCGGCTACGACGCGTTGACCATGCCCATGGAGACCCGCATGTACGTGCCCAAGCTGCAGGCCGTCAAAAACATCGTGGCCAACCCACAATCCTTCCGCGTGGCCCTGCCGGAGATCGGCAACCACCCCTATTTTCAGAGCGTCGAGATCGAGCGCGACATCGACGTGGCACTGGCGGCCGAACTGGCCGAGGTGCCGCTGGCCGACTTCCGGGCACTCAACCCCTCCGCCAACAAGCCCGTTTTGCTGGCGGCCAGCAATTCACAGATTTTGCTGCCCTGGGACAACGCCGAGCTTTTTCAAAACAAGCTGAGCGCTTACAACGGCGGGCGTCTGACCAACTGGACCGCCTGGGTGGCCCCCACCACCCTCAATCCGGCAGAGGCCGCCAAACGCGTGGGCATGACCGAGGCCGAATTACGCAGCGTCAACAAGATTCCGCCGCGCATGCGGATCAGGGCGGGATCGGCCCTGCTGGTGCGCCGCTCGGCAAGCCTGAACAGTGACGTGACAGAGCACGTTGCCAACAACGGCTACCTGACCCTGGCGCCCGATGTGGTGCTGCGCAAAACCGTGGTGAAAGCCGGCAAGAAAGACAACGTGGCCAGCATGGCCCGGCGCTTCAGCGTGAGCGCCCAGGTGCTCGCCGACTGGAACAAGGTCAGCACCTCGGCCACCTTCAAGCGCGGCCAATCGGTGGTGCTTTACTTGCCGGCCAAGGGCGGCGCCAAGGCGCGCGGCAAAACAGCAGTCGCCAAGGTGGCCAAGCGCGCGCCGGCCAGCTCTGTCGCCAAGAAAAAACCCGTCAAGCTGGCGCGCCAGTAAACCTGTTATCGGCGGTCTACAAGGGCGTGGGCAATAGTGCCCAAATCCACGTACTCAAGCTCGCTGCCCACCGGCACGCCGCGCGCCAGGCGCGTCAGGTGCAGGCCCCGTGCCTTGAGCCCTTCGCTGATGACATGGGCCGTGGCTTCGCCCTCGGCGGTGAAATTGGTCGCCAGAATGACCTCCAGCACCGTGCCATCCAGCGCCCGCTCAAACAGCTTTTTCAGGCCGATGTCGTGCGGGCCGATGCCGTCGAGCGGGCTGAGTTTGCCCATCAACACAAAATAAAGCCCCTTGTAGGCGCCCGTGCGCTCCACCGCCGACTGATCGGCCGGTGTTTCCACCACGCAGAGTTTGCTGGCATCGCGGCGCGTGTCCAGGCAGGTGCTGCACACCTGGGCTTCGGTGAAAGTGTGGCAGCGCTCGCAGTGCTGCACGGCTTGCGCCGCATGCGCCAGCGCCATCGAGAGCGTTTGCGCCCCGGCGCGGTCATGCTGCAGCAAATGAAAGGCCATGCGCTGCGCCGACTTGACGCCCACGCCAGGCAGCCGCCGCAGCGACTGGATCAGGGTTTCAAGCGCGTTGATGTCGGCCATCAGACAAAAAGCTCGACGTGGCGACCTGGATATCCTGCATTCAGAAAGGAAACTTCATGCCACCCGGCAAGCCGGGCATGCCGGCGGTGATCTTGCCCATTTTCTCGGTCGAGGTTTCCTCGGCCTTGCGCACGGCGGCGTTGAAGGCGGCGGCCACCAGGTCTTCGAGCATGTCCTTGTCGTCGGCCAGCAGGCTGGGGTCGATGGTGATGCGTTTCACATCGTGCTTGCAGGTCATGGTGACCTTGACCAGGCCGGCGCCCGACTCACCCGTGACCTCGATGCTGCCGAGCTCGTCCTGGGCTTTTTTCATGTTGTCCTGCATGGCCTGCGCCTGCTTCATGAGACCGGCGAGTTGTCCTTTGTTGAACATGGAATTTCCTTGGTTGATTCGAATCGTCAAAAACGCCGGGTATCAGGCCATGCCCGCCCGGCACAAAAAAAGATCAGGGAGGTCAATGGATTTCACCCCGGCTTGATGCTGCCAGGGACGATTTTCGCCCCAAAACCACGCATCAGCGATTGCACCAACGGATCGTCGAAAACGATTTTTTCAGCCACCAGCTGGGCTTGTGCTGCCGCTGCCGCATTGCGCCGGGCCGGGCTGTCGGTGACACGCCCGACTTCGGCCACCAGACGCACCGGGTAACCCGCCGTGGCCAGCGCTGCCGCCAAACGTTCGCGGCTGCCGGGCTGGTTGAGCGACTCACGCTCCACCCGCAGCAACCACTGGTCGGTGTCTCGCGCCACCAGCTGCGCCTGCAAGGCCAGCTCGCGCACCATCGCGGTAATGGCCTCCGAGGCCATCAGGGCCTGCACCGTGGCGTACCAGAAATCACCGTCAGGGCTGCCAGCCACCGCTGCCGCCGCGCGTTCCAGCGGCACATCGCGCCGGGGGTCTGGCTGCTCGTGCACCTGAACAGCTTCAATTTTTGCGGCCGGTGGAGGCGCATCGGACACGACCTGAGCCGGATCCGGTACCGGCGGCGGCTCGGGCGTGGTGCTTGGGGTTTGCGGGCGCGGCATGTCGCGCACCGGCAGACGATGACCCTGGGGCACCGCGGCAGACACCGGCGCGACCAGCGGCACGCTGGCAGATGTTGACGCTGGCGCTGGCCCGGGCGCACTTTTCGTTGGCTGGGCCGATGACTCAGCGCCGGGGCGCGAAAGAATTTTCAGTGTTTTTTTTTCCCCAGTGGCCGCATCGGCCGCCGCAGGCTTGAACGCCAGCAGGCGCAGCAGCACCATGGTGAGCGCCGCGTATTCATCCGGCGCCAGCCCCAGTTCGCCCCGGCCATGCAGGCAGATGCTGTAGAGCAACTGGGTCTCGTCGGCCGGCATCAGGGCCGCCAACTGCGCGATCTCGGCAAACTCGGGATCGTTGTCGTCCTGGGCGCTGTCGGGCACGGCCTGCAACACCGCCATGCGCTGTAGCACACCGCTCATTTCTTCCAGTGTGGAGGCCGCGCTCAGGCCATGGGTGCGCAAGGTCTCGGAGGTGTCGACCACGGTTTTGCCATCGCCTTGCGCCAGCGCCTGCAGCAGCCTGAACACATAGGAGCGGTCCACACTGCCCAGCATCTGGCGCACCGTGGCTTCCTGCAACACACCCGAGCCAAAGGCAATGGCCTGATCGGTCAGACTCAAGGCATCACGCATGGAGCCGCGCGCGGCGCGCGCCAGCAGGCGCAGGGACGGCACGTCGGCCTGCACCTGCTCGGTCAACAACACTTTTTGCAGATGCTCACGGATGGTGTCCGGCGCCATGGGCCGCAAATTGAACTGCAGGCAGCGCGACAGCACCGTGACCGGCACTTTTTGCGGGTCGGTGGTGGCCAGCACAAACTTGAGGTATTCGGGCGGCTCCTCCAGCGTTTTGAGCATGGCGTTGAAGGCCGTGTTGGTGAGCATGTGGACCTCGTCGATCATGAACACCTTGAAGCGGCCCTGCACCGGCTTGTACACCGCCTGCTCCAGCAACGCCTGTACCTCGTCCACACCCCGATTCGATGCGGCATCGAGCTCGGTGTAGTCGACAAAACGGCCGCTGTCGATGTCGCTGCAGGCCTGGCAGACGCCACAGGGCGTGGCGGTGATGCCGCCCTGGCCGTCGGCGCCCTGGCAATTGAGCGACTTGGCCAGAATACGTGACACCGTGGTCTTGCCGACGCCGCGCGTGCCGGTAAACAGGTAGGCATGGTGCAGGCGCTGGCTGGTGAGCGCATTGGTCAGAGCCTGCACCACGTGGTCCTGGCCCACCATTTCAGTGAAATTTCGGGGACGGTATTTACGGGCGAGCACAAGGTAGGACATTTGTTGATTCTAAAGGGCGCCACCGCAGAAATCATGCCGGCGCCTGGGGGCATCGTCCTGCCCTTACAATTCTCCCTGACGGGCCTTCCCGCATGGTGAAGCGGCCAACCGGGTCAGGTGGGGAACCAAGCAGCCCTAACTGTGGAGCCAGTGCCGGGGTCAGGCTCGTCAACCTTATTCAATTGCTGGCATCATGGTGCCGCATTGCCAGCACTGCTCGAAGCCGCCTTCGACCAACTCACCACAAGTACAAACCCAACGGCGCTGCTGCACATGCTGCAGCACACCCAAAAGCGCATGCGCCCGTGCTTCTTGAAGCGGGTCTTTGATCCATACTTCCGGCAGGCATTGATCGGGCGGCAATTCGCCGGCGGCACTGCGAAGGAACTCGCGCTGGACGCTGGCGTCGATACCCTCGGTCCGCAGCCAATCCACCCACAGCGTGGCCATGAACAGATTGGGGGCTTGGGTGAGGCGTGGCATGGTCAGAGCATACGCCCTGCCCCATGCCAGAGGCGAATCCTGAGTTTAGAAGCGGTAACGGGCCGACAAACTCGTCAGACCAACGCGGTCGCTGCGATCACCGGCAAACTGCATCTTGGTCGACTCATATTGCAGAACGCCCGACCATTGCGGTGTGAGCAGGTACTCGGCACCAAGGCCGTAGGACAGACCGAAGTCTTTTTCTGAACCCGCCACGACACCTGAGGCCGGGTCGGAAGACACGCTGGTGTGGCCGTAGGTGGTGCCAATCTTGCCAAGCACATTGAAGCTCGGGCTGAGCGGCATTTTGCCCACCAGGCTCAGGTTGATGCCCTCGGCCTTGGTGGTGCCGCCTGCGCGGTTGATCTTGCCAAAGTTGGTGTAGCCCATTTCCATGCCCAAATTGGCATTGAAGAAACTGCCGCCACGAATGCTGTAAGCGGTATCGCCGTCTTCGGAGTCAAACAGACCGCTGCCATTGCCCACCGAGTAATCGGATTGACCGATGCCCAGCTCAAGGTAGGAACTGCCTGGAGCCACGAGGCCGTAAGGGCCGCTTTGGGCTTGCGCACCCATGGCAAGCGTGCAAACGGCGGCAGAGAGAAGAAGTCGGGTGACGTTAAGTTTTTTCATGGTTTGTTTTCCTTGGTTTGTAAACAACACGCTTTTGACGTGCTGACCCAGCTTAGTCAGGGGTGGCGTAACAATCTGTGCGATTGCGTACAAAAGGTGAAAACTTTCCACCCTGGGAAGTGCACGGGTGGCTGACGGTCATGCCCGCCTTTTCACTATGAAACCTGTAGCAGACGCCGAAATTGCGCTATAGTTTAAAAAACCCGTCGCACCATGTGCGGCCACCCTGATCACGCTTGCCGATCGGGTCCTTCACCACACCCTGCCTCCTGGAGATGAATTTCATGACTTCCAAAGACAATGTTGCCGTGGGTCAATTGTTGAGCCTGCTGGAGTCACGTTATGCCATCCGGGTGCTGTGGGCCCTGAAAGACGGGCACCCGCAAACCTTTCGTATCCTGCAGGACAGCGTCGGCCACATCACGCCCAACACGCTCAACACCCGTATCAAGGAGTTACGCGCCGCAGGTTTTCTGGACCACGGCCGCGACGGCTACCTGGCCACGCCCATGGGCCTTGATTTGCTCAAACGCATGGGCGACCTGGCAGGTTTTGCCAACAGATGGCTGGCCAGTCAAGTCGCTGCCACGGCCACGGCTTAAAATTCACTTTTACCCTCAACGAACCGATCCATCCCATGACTACAACTGCTTCCGGCCTCACCATTGAAGACACCATTTTGGGCAGCGGCACTGTCGCCACTGCCGGCCAAAACGTCACTGTGCACTACACCGGCTGGCTTTACCAGGACGGCGTGCAAGGTGCCAAATTCGACTCCAGCAAGGACCGTCGCGACCCCTTTGTGTTCCGCCTGGGCGCTGGCATGGTGATCAAGGGCTGGGACGAAGGAGTGGCCGGCATGCAGGTGGGTGGCGCGCGCACCCTCATCATCCCGCCCGAGCTGGGCTATGGTGCGCGTGGTGCTGGTGGCGTCATCCCGCCCAATGCCACGCTCAAATTTGACGTCGAATTGCTGAACCTGGGTTAAACCCCGGTCATCGGCCGCTTGGGCGGCCCCATGTGCCGCAAAGTAGCGGGCTTTTAAGCCCGCTTTTTTTCTGTCGCGAGGGGTCACCCAATTTTTTTGCCGTTGAGCTCTTGCAAAAGCAGCTTTCAACCCAAGTTGCAGAACTTGTTGCCAACCACCATTTCAACTGAATGACTCACTCCAGCACCCCCCCCAACGACTCTCAGCCCGGCGCTGCCGAGCCTGTGAACGCCGCCAACACCGAAACTGCCCTGCCTGAACTGGAAGTGCAGACGCTGGCCAGCTGCCAGGCCGAGGTGGTCCAGTTGCAGGCCAAGTACAGTGACTTGTCCGACCAATACCTGCGCGCCAAAGCCGACACCGAGAACGCCCGGCGCCGCGCCGAGGACGAAGTGTCCAAGGCGCGCAAGTTCGCGCTGGAGTCGTTTGCCGACAGCCTGCTGCCGGTGGTCGACAGTTTGGAGGCCGGCCTGGCCATCAAGGACGCCACGCTGGAGCAGTTGCGCGAAGGCTCGCAAGCCACACTGCGCCAACTGGTCTCGGCCCTGGAGCGCAACAAGATCATTGCCATCAATCCGGCCGCCGGCGACAAGTTCGACCCGCACCAGCACCAGGCCATCAGCGTGGTGCCCTCAGAGCAGGAGGCCAACACCGTGG
>JBASJO010000586.1:0-3311 GCA_049655365.1 Rhodoferax sp.
CCTGTGTGCACTACCTCAAGGCCACGGGCGATACGTCCCTGCTCGATGAGCCCGTGGCATTTCTGGATGGCCCCGAGATTCCGGCAGGCGCCGAGGACGCCTACTACACCCCCTCCATCAGCGCACAACAAGCGTCGGTGTTTGAGCACGCAGCCCGGGCCATCGACCGCAGCTTGCGCCTGGGCGTGCATGGCCTGCCGCTGATGGGCAGTGGCGACTGGAACGACGGCATGAACCGGGTCGGCATCGAAGGCCGCGGCGAGTCGGTCTGGCTGGGCTGGTTTTTGTGCCGCCTGGTGGCGGACTTTGCCCCGCTGGCCCGGCAGCGCGGTGAGCACGAGCGGGCAGCGCGCTGGCAACAGGCCGCCAGCGGCTGGCAGGCGTCCTTGAACGGCGAAGCCTGGGACGGCGAATGGTTCAAGCGCGCCTATTTTGACGACGGCCAGGCGCTGGGCTCACAACACAATCCGGAGGCCAAAATCGACCTGATCGCGCAAGCCTGGTCGGTGCTGTCCCATGGCGCACCGCTGGCCAAACAGCAGCTGGCGATGGCCGCCGTGGAGGCGCATCTGGTTGACCCCGATGCCGGCCTGATCAAACTGCTGGACCCACCGCTGACCCATGCCGTGCCCAGCGCGGGCTACATCCAGGCCTATCCGCCGGGCATCCGCGAAAACGGTGGCCAGTACTCGCATGCGGGCGTCTGGGCACTGATGGCCCAAGCCGAATTGGCCAAACAAATGGCCGACGCTGCTGCCGGTGACACGGTCTACCGCTACTTCAGCTACCTGAGCCCGGCGCACCGCGCCAGCCACCCCACGCGGGGCCCCGCCTACGGCATTGAGCCCTATGTCATGGCTGGCGACATCTACAGCCAGCCACCCTACGTGGCGCGTGGCGGCTGGAGCTGGTACACCGGTGCCGCGGCCTGGCTGCACCGTGCCGCCATCGAGTCGATGTTTGGCTTGCAGCAAGGTGCCCAAAGTCTCAGCTTCACACCCTGCCTGCCCTCGCACTGGTCGCAAGCCGAGTTGACGCTGGTGCGCGAGCAGCGCAGCATGCGCTTCATCCTGGTCCGCGCCAGCAGCGCCGACGCGCTGCAAACAGCCGGGGTGCCGGGTGCGCAATTGCTGCAAGTAGGTGAGGCCCTGCACTGGCCCGCATTGACCGGTGCGACCTGTTTTGTGGTTCCCCTGTTGCCGAGCGCCGCCACGAGCATGGCGGCTGGACTATCACTCAGACCCGCACCACCTCGCCCTTGAGCGAATACAGGATGGCCAGAATGTCGCTCTTCTCTGCCTGCGCGTAGCCATTCTTGTCCATTGCCGCCATCACGTCGTCGATGGCTGACACCAACTCCTGCTCATCGATATTCATGTGTTTATGGGCCGACAACACGTCCTTGCCGGTATAGCTTTGCGGCCCGCCGGTGCCGGCACAGATGAAGTCGCTGATATTGCGCTCCAGTTGGCCGCGGTCCTTGACCTGCTCGAAACGGGTTTTGAACAGCGGATTGACGTAATGCAAGGCGACAATGTCCAAGGCGAGTTGGCTGATGCGCTCGGCACCGCCCAGGCGTTCGTAAAGTGAGGCAGACATGGAGATACTCCTTCGGTTTCAGTTGACGGCGGCGCCGGATTGCACCAAGCTCGGGCTCAACGATAACGTGGCTCAGCAAGCTGCGCATGACCAGAAATGACTATTCTGGCTTCAGTAATCGATGGCGAGCCGCGAAGGCGGACGCCTCGGTGCGGTTCGCCGCCTGCGTCTTGCCGAGGATGTTGCGCACATGGTTGGCGACCGTGTTCTGGCTGCGAAACAGGACTGTCGCGATTTCCTGATTGGTCTTGCCGGCGGCCACCAGCCGCAGCACCTGCACCTCGCGGGGGGACAAGCCGGCCACCGAGGGCAGCGGCTCGACGACGGCGGCGTCGGCTTGCATGCCGAGCACGGCCCGTTCGAGCCGCACCATGCCCAACTGGCGCGACTCAGCCAGCGACGCATCCAGCAAGGGCAAGGCACGTGCCTGGTCTCCACTGCCCCCTCGGCGCAACAGCATCACGGCGTACGCATGGCGCGAGTGGGCCAACCATGGCCGGCCGCCGCTGCGTTGGTCGAATTCAATAGCGTACTCAAACTGCTGTTGTGCCACCTCCCAGCGCTGCAGCGTCGTCGCCAGCATGCCGAGCAAGCGTGCCGCGGCGCCAAATGACGCGGTATGCGCGCCGAAAACAAGGTTGCGCTCGGCATAGGGCAGCAAAAGTTCAAACAGCGTGGACGCGCGCACCGCGTCGCCGAGCCAGACGCAAACCTCGGCCAGGTAAGCCAGGCTGGCGATCCGGATCGCGTCATGTGGCATGGCGGCAAAACCGCCGGCCGCGAGCTTTTCAAAGACCGCGCGGGCTTCGTCGCGGGCACCAAGCTCACAGTGGAGCACGGCCAGGCCCGGCTGCCACGTCAGACCAGGCGATGCCTTGCCCATAAACTGCCTGAGCACAGGTGCCAGCTCGTCCAGCCGGCCCTGATGGCGGCGCAGCGTGAACATCTGGACACCGAAGATACCCGCCGCGTTGGCGCGATCAAACCGTTGGCCGCAACGCAGGGCATTGACGGCCAGTGGCTCCGCGTCGGCAAAACGCCCCTCGTGCGTGGCGATCATTGCCAGGGCGGCCAGGGCCACGGCCTGATTGAAGGGTTCGCGCATGGTCTCACCGGTGACCAGGTGGAATCGCGCGGTGGCCGTGGCTGCCACCGTGTCACCCGATTCCATCAGGTCGCCGGTGTGCCAGCCCGAGAGGTAGGGTGCAATCCATTCCGGGTGCCCGGCGCGATGGACGAGTTCGGTCGCCTCGCGCGCGGCGTCGATGCGCAGCGCCAGCCGGTCGGGAAACCAGCGTCCGGGCAGAATGGCGCACAGTGCCCGAAACAGCATCAAAGGGTCGTCCAGTTCACGCGCACGCGCGACTGCCTGCCGGAACACCGTCTCGGCCGCGTCGGGTTGATTCGAAAACAACAAGGCCTGGCATAACGCGGTCAGCAGCGCCGTTCGGGCGCGCACATCGGTTGGGGCGACCCGCGCCAACGCCTCGCGGATCAGCACGACCGCTTGCGAGCCCTCGCTGCCCAGGCGCCACTGCGCATCACCGAAACCGATGGCGGCTCGCCCGAGCAGCGAGGCATCGCCCAAGCGTCGCGCACAGGCGGCTGCCTGGGCAAAGGTGGTGAGCGCCTGTTCACTGGCGCCGGCGCTGTTCTGGGCGTTGCCCAGACCCAGCAGCAAGTCGCAGCGCCGGGCGTCGGCGGCGGAGCCC
>JBASJO010000587.1:0-3136 GCA_049655365.1 Rhodoferax sp.
GGCGCTGGCTGACAAGCTGCTGCGCGAACAGGAATTGGGCGCCCAGCGCAGTCAGTACGATGACCTGACCGCCAAGCTGCGCGCCAGCGACGAGCGCCGCCTGCAACTCGAGCGCGATCTTGACCCGCTGCGCGCCCGCATCACCGAATTCCAGCTCAAGGAACAGGCCTCAAGGCTGGGCTTTGAGCAGTACAGCCAGTTGCTGGCGGATGCCAAGGCCGACCTGGAAGCCGTGGCGTTGTCGATCTCGCAGGACAACGTGCGCCTGGCAGGCCTGCAGGGCGAGATTGACCGCATCAACCGCGACATTTCCGCCTTGGGTGCCGTCAACCTGGCGGCCCTGGACGAGCTGGCCGCAGCGCGCGAGCGCAAGCAGTTTCTGGATGCGCAAACGGCCGACTTATCTGAGGCCATGACCACGCTGGAAGACGCCATCCGAAAAATTGACGGTGAGACACGCGAGCTGTTGTCGGGCACCTTCAACCAGGTCAACGCGCACTTCGGCAAGATGTTCCCGGAACTGTTTGGCGGTGGCAACGCCCGCCTGGTGATCACTGGCGACGAGATTCTGGACTCCGGTGTGCAGGTGGTGGCGCAGCCGCCGGGCAAGAAAAACCAGAGCATCGCGCTGCTGTCGGGCGGCGAGAAAGCGCTGACCGCCATTGCGCTGGTGTTTGCCATTTTTCAGCTCAACCCGGCGCCGTTTTGTCTGCTCGACGAGGTCGATGCGCCGCTGGACGACGCCAACACCGAGCGTTATGCCAAACTGGTGACGCGCATGAGCCGGGAGACCCAGTTCCTGTTCATTAGCCACAACAAGATTGCCATGGAAATGGCCAAACAACTCATCGGTGTCACCATGCAGGAGCAGGGCGTGTCACGCATTGTGGCGGTGGACATGGACGCCGCGCTGTCGATGACAGATTGGAGCGAATGATGTCTTTGCAATTGAGTCTGCTGGTCGTGGGCCTGCTGTTGTTGCTGGCCATGGCCGTTTATTACGCCTGGCTGGCCCGAAAAAACAGACCGCGCCAGGCTGAACCGGTGGAGCCGGGACTGGCGTCGCTGGATGCGCGCATTGAGCCCCATTTGAGCGATCATCCGCTGGATGGCGACAGCTTTGCCAGCAGTCCGGCGCCAGAAAAGAAACCGGCGCTTGATCCCTTGATTGATGCGGTGGCCCCGATTGCGCTGGAGGCCCCGGTGTCGGGCGAAGCTGTGCTGGCCGCACTGCCATCGACGCGCCGGGTTGGCAGCAAACCTTTTTCCATCGAGGGCTTCAACGCCCTGACGCAGCGCTGGGAGCCACCGACTACGGGTCAACACTACAGCCAATTGCAGGCGGGTGTGCAGCTGGCCAACCGCTCGGGTGCGCTCAACGACATCGAGTTTTCCGAATTCGTCATGAAGACGCAGGATTTCTGCGACGCCATCAATGGCACGCCCGACCTGCCAGCCATGCGCAACGAGGTCAACCGGGCGCGCGAGCTGGATCAGTTTGCCAGCGGCCATGACGCCCAACTGGTGCTGCTGGTGCAAGCGCGCCGGGCGGCCTGGAGCCCCAGCTACATCCAGCAGACTGCGGCGCGGCTCGGTTTTGTCATGGGGTCCATGGCGGGTCGCCTGGTGATTCCGGCCAGCACCCATGGCCTGCCGCCGGTGGTGAGCCTGAACTTTGACACGCTCACCGCGCTGGCGGACGACCCGACCCAATCGGCTTTGCGCCAGATCACGCTGGGCCTGGATGTGGCCCAGGTGGACCGCGCGGAAAAACCGTTTGAGCGCCTGCGTGAGCTGGCGGATGCCTTGGCGCACGAGATGGACGGCGTGGTGACCGACGACCAGGGTGCCGCCGTGTCGCCCGAGGGCATGGCCGTGATTGCGTCGGAACTGGAGCAACTGTACGACCTGCTGGCCCAGCGCGAACTGGCGGCGGGCTCACCCCTGGCACGCCGGCTTTTTTCCTGAGACCCTGCGTGCATGAGCACCCTTGATTTGTTTGCCCCCGCGCCTGACGACGCCGCCCTGATGGCGCAACTGCGCCAGTCCCTGCATGAGCATGCGCACCGTTACTACGTGCTGGATGCACCGACCCTGCCCGATGCCGAATACGACCGGCTGTTTCGCGAGTTACAGGCCCTGGAGGCACGCCACCCCGAATTGGTCACGCCGGACTCACCAACCCAGCGCGTCGGTGGCAAGCCATTGGACCAGTTTGCTCCGGCGCGCCACGCAGTGCCGATGCTCAGCATTCGCACCGAAACCGACACCGAGGCCAGCGGCGCAGAGAACTTTGACGCGCGGGTTCGCCGCGAGCTGGGCCTGAGCGCCGCCGACCCGGCCATCGACTATGTGGCCGAGCCCAAGTTTGACGGTCTGGCCATGAACCTGCGTTACGAACAAGGCGTGCTGGTGCAGGCCGCCACCCGGGGTGATGGCGAAGTGGGCGAGGACGTGACGCAGAACATCCGCACCCTTGGCCAGATTCCGCTGCGCCTGCCCTTGGATGCCCCCGTCGTGCTGGAGGTGCGCGGCGAGGTCTACATGCGCCGCGACGACTTTGAGGCGCTCAACGACAAGCAGCGCGCCGCCGGCCTGAAAACCTTTGTCAACCCGCGCAACGCGGCGGCCGGCGCGGTGCGCCAGTTGGACCCGGCCATTGCGGCGCAGCGGCCGCTGAGCTTTTATGCCTACGGTCTGGGCGAAGTGACCCCGCCGAATGCCGGCGGGCCGGCCTGGCAGCGCCATTTCGAGATGATGCAGGCCCTGAAGCGTTGGGGTTTCCCGGTCTCGGAGCTGGTCCGACAAGTGCACGGCGCCCCCGGTCTGGTGGCCTACTACGCGGTCATGGGCCAACAGCGCGATGGCCTGGGCTTTGACATCGATGGTGTGGTCTACAAGGTCGACAGCCTGGTGCTGCAGCGCCAGCTGGGCTTTGTCACGCGCGAGCCGCGCTGGGCCGTGGCGCACAAGTTTCCGGCGCAGGAGATGCTGACCACCGTGCTGGCCATCGACGTGCAGGTGGGCCGCACCGGCAAGCTGACGCCAGTGGCCAAGCTGGCGCCGGTGTTTGTCGGCGGTGTCACCGTGACCAACGCCACCCTGCACAACGAGGACGAGGCCCGGCGCAAGGACG
>JBASJO010000588.1:0-2218 GCA_049655365.1 Rhodoferax sp.
ACCTCAGGGTTTGAGGCTGGCGCTCCAGCGCTCGTCCCAGTCATGCAGGCGCAGCTGCTCGGTGTCTCGCCGGTCGCGTTTGGTCGGGCGGCCCTGGCTCAAGCTCAAGGCCGGCTCCGGTGCCAGTCGGCGCTGTTCGGCCGCCTGCAGGCGCTGCCGGATCGAGTCTTCGGTTTCCTGGTAGAGCAGGGCGGCGACCGGCGCCGGGCCGCGTTTGTCGCTGACGGCCAGCACGGTCACGGTGCGGCTGATGGGCCCGTTGCGCAACTGCACGCTGTCACCGGCCTTGAGTTCACGCGCCGGTTTGGCCACCACGCCATTGACCTGCACCCGGCCCTTGTCAATTTCTTCGCAGGCCAAGCTGCGCGTCTTGTAGAAACGCGCAGCCCACAGCCACTTGTCAAGGCGCAGACGTTCCATTTTTTGCGATTGGCTTGAACGGTGGGCCGCTGAGCTTGAAGCCTGCCTTGATGCCTTTTTGGGCAAACCAGCCCTGGTTCATTTCCAGCACATAACGCACCGGCTTGGCCGAGCAATGGGAGTCGCTGCTTTGCGGTGTCATGTCGGCCAGGTTGACGATGGTGCCGTCATCAGCCACAAAAGCGGCGGTCAGGGGCAACAAGGTGTTTTTCATCCAGAAGCATTGTTGGCCAGCTTGCTCAAAGACAAACAGCATGCCCTCAGCTTGTGGCATTTGCCGGCGAAACATCAGGCCGGTGCTGCGTTGTGCGGGTGTGCCTGCCACTTGGGCGTCCACTAGGTACATGCCTGCGGTGAGCCTGACGCGCGGCAAGTCCATTTGTGGCGCGTCCTGGGCAAAACTGGAGCCTGAGCAGAGCAGGGCGAGCGACAGTAACAGGGTGGCGAGGTGGTTCATGGCCTGATTTTGACGCAAAACAAACTTTGCCTTGAATGTGTCGGATGGTGTCCCGGCAGGTGATGTCTTTGGCCCCATTGGGCGATTTATTCGGACTAGAATCAAAAAGTTAAAAAACACGGGTCAGTTTGCTCGCTGGCCTATGCCTAGATTGATCAACTACCGGAGACCCAAGACCATGTACCAGCACATCAAGGTGCCCTCAGAAGGCCAGAAAATTACCGTCAATGCAGACTACTCATTGAACGTGCCTGACCAGCCCATCATTCCTTTTATCGAAGGTGACGGCACTGGTTTCGATATCACGCCCGTGATGATGAAGGTGGTGGACGCCGCCGTGGCCAAAGCCTACGCCGGCAAGAAAAAGATCCACTGGATGGAAGTCTATGCCGGTGAAAAGTCCACCAAAATTTACGGCCCCGATGTCTGGCTGCCCGAGGAAACACTGGCTGCCTTGCGCGAGTATGTGGTGTCCATCAAGGGCCCGCTGACCACGCCGGTGGGTGGCGGCATCCGCTCGCTCAACGTGGCCTTGCGCCAAGAACTCGATTTATACGTTTGCCTGCGCCCCATTCAATATTTCGAAGGCGTGCCCAGCCCGGTCAAGGAGCCGCACAAGACCAACATGGTGATCTTCCGCGAAAACTCCGAAGACATTTATGCCGGGATCGAGTTCGAGGCTGAATCTGCCAAGGCCAAAAAACTCATCAAGTTCCTGCAGGACGAAATGGGCGTCACCAAGATCCGCTTTCCCAACACCTCCGGCATCGGCATCAAGCCGGTGTCGCGTGAAGGCACCGAGCGCCTGGTGCGCAAAGCCATCCAGTACGCCATCGACAACGACAAGCCCAGCGTGACGATTGTTCACAAGGGCAACATCATGAAATTCACCGAAGGCGGCTTCCGTGACTGGGCCTACGGTCTGGCACAGAAAGAGTTCGGTGCGGAGCTGATTGACGGCGGCCCGTGGTGCAAGTTCAAGAACCCGAAGACGGGCAAAGACATCACCGTCAAGGACAGCATTGCCGACGCCTTTTTGCAGCAAATTTTGTTGCGCCCGGCCGAGTACAGCGTCATTGCCACGCTGAACCTGAACGGTGACTACGTGTCGGACGCCCTGGCCGCGCAAGTGGGTGGCATTGGCATTGCCCCGGGCGCCAATTTGTCCGACTCCGTTGCCTGTTTTGAGGCCACCCACGGCACGGCGCCAAAGTACGCCGGCAAGGACTATGTGAACCCGGGTTCTGAAATCCTGTCGGCTGAAATGATGCTGCGCCACATGGGCTGGGTGGAGGCCGCAGACGCCATCATCAAGTCGATGGAGCGCTCGATTGCCAGCAA
>JBASJO010000589.1:0-5140 GCA_049655365.1 Rhodoferax sp.
AGCCAGGCCCAGGCATGCTCGGGACCCACGCTCAGGGCGGCGCTGAGTGCCGATGCCCAGACCGCTAAAAAACATACCCACAGCAGGAACCAGGCGCGCTGGCTCACCTGGCGAATGATGCAAAAGCCCAGCAAACACGGAACCAGCAAACCCAGCACCACGCACAGCCACTCCACCGCCGGCAACAAAGCCTGCACTTGAGGCTCAGGCAGAGGCAACCAGTCCAAAAACGGAGTCCCTGCCAACATGTCGACCAGCTTGGCGTGCAAGCGTTCAAACACCTGACCCAAACCCAGCGGAATCGAGGTGGGAAACAACAAGGCCAGGGGCCACAAGGCCAGCAACACCAGGCCGCCGCGCGCATCCGCCACAAACCATTGCGCCCTGAAACGGCTCCAGCGCTGCAAAACACCCAGCTTTTCCAGACTCCAGGCACTGACTGCACCGAGCGCGCCGCCTGCCATGTTCAACATCAGGTCCAGATTGGACGGCACCCGGTTGGGCAGATAGACCTGCAACGACTCCATCAGCAAGGACAACAGCGAGGCCGTCGTCAGGCCCAAACGCAACGCGAAGCGGGCGCGCCCGGTACGCAGCGCGCTCAGTACCAGAAAAAACCCCAGCGGCATGTAACCCAGCAGGTTGGCCACCACATCGAAACCGGTCCAGTATTTGGGCAGCGGCGCCGCCAGAAAGAACCAGGGCATGACGCCCTGGTCACGCCAGCCCGTAAAGGGAAACAGGCTGGCATAAACGATCAGGCCGGCATACACCAGGGCCAGCGGCCATGCCGAAGACTTGTGCATCGGCATGAGGGACTCAGAAAGGCTTCAACACGACCAGACAGACGATGATCAACATCAGGATCACCGGCGCTTCGTTGAACCAGCGGTACCAGACATGGCCATGGCGCTGCTGCCCGCGCACAAATTTCTTCAACATCACACTGCAAGCATGGTGGTAACCGATCACCAGCAAGACCCCCAGCAGCTTGGCATGCATCCAGGCGTTGCCCGGACCCCAGCCAATGCCATAAACGATCCACAACCAGAGGCCAAAAACCAGCGCAGGGACGGCAATGATGGTCATGAAGCGCAGCAGCTTGCGCGCCATCAGCAACAAGCGGTCACGCTCAGCCACCGAATCTGCCGGCACCATGGCCAGATTGACAAAAATGCGGGGCAGGTAAAACAGGCCGGCAAACCAGCTGGCAACAAAAACAATATGGAGAGACTTGATCCAGAGCATGGCCAAAACCTTCAAACCTGAGCAGCGCAAGATCCGGCCGCCGAGAAAAAACAAGGAAATTCCGCAAAGCCGCCCCAGCTAGGCGCGCAGGCGCAGGCAGTACACCCGGCACGACCAGTCTGCGCAACAACGCTGGGGTGGCTTTGCGGAATTCCCAAAAAAAACCCCAGCACAAGGGCTGGGGTGATAAGCCTATTTGCTGTCACACATCAAGGCCCCGCTCAGGGAGGAAAAGCGGGGAGCAGTAAACTGCCCGGGATGTAATTTACCAAAAAATATTAACTTTTTCAAGCCGGAGACGAAAAAAACTTCGGTACGATGGCAAAAATACTTTCATACGGATGTGTTCATGACCCCCTTCGCTTCCTTTCCCCAAGGCCGGCCACGCCGGCTGCGCCGCGACAGCTTTACCCGCAACCTGGTGCGCGAACACGCGCTCAGCGCGAACGACCTGATTTACCCGGTGTTTGTGGTCGATGGCCAACAACAGCGCCAGGCGGTGGCCTCCATGCCCGGTGTGGAGCGCCTGAGCCTGGACCTGCTGCTGCCAGTGGCCGAAGACTGCGTCAAGCTGGGCATTCCGGTCATGGCGCTGTTCCCGGTGATCGAGCAGCACCTCAAGACCGCCGATGGCCGCGAAGCCTTCAACCCCGATGGCCTGGTACCCCGCGTGGTGCGCGCCCTCAAAAAAGAATTTCCCAGCCTGGGTGTGATGACTGACGTGGCGCTGGACCCGTTCACCAGCCACGGCCAGGACGGCCTGCCCAGCCCCGATCCGGCTGAAGACGGCTACATCATGAACGATGAAACCGTTGAGGCACTGGTCAAACAAGCCCTGACGCAAGCCGCTGCCGGCGTCGACATGGTGGCACCCAGCGACATGATGGACGGCCGCATTGGCGCCATCCGCCACGCGCTGGAGGCCAACCACTTCATCCACACCCGCATCATGGCCTACAGCGCCAAATATGCCAGCGCCTTTTACGGCCCGTTTCGTGACGCCGTGGGCTCGGCCGCCAACCTCGGCAAAAGCAACAAAAAGGTTTACCAAATGGACCCCGGCAACAGCGACGAAGCGCTGCGCGAAGTGGCCATGGACATCGCCGAAGGTGCCGACATGGTCATGGTCAAGCCCGGCATGCCCTATCTGGACGTGGTGCGCCGCGTCAAGGACGCGTTCAAGGTGCCCACCTTTGCCTACCAGGTCTCGGGCGAATACGCCATGCTCAAGGCCGCTGCTCAAAACGGCTGGCTCGACCATGACGCGGTCATGATGGAAAGCCTGCTGGCCTTCAAGCGCGCCGGGGCAGATGGCGTGCTGACCTATTTCGCAAGGGACGCGGCCCGCTTGCTGCGCCTGTGAGCCAGGCAGATCAGCCATGCGCATCTTCGCCATCCACGCCAGCCAGGTGGCTGAAATTGCGTCAGACGAGGCGGCGCAGGACCTGACCAGCGTGCAACTGCCGGAGCACGGCTACCTTTGGCTGTCGGTGACCCGTGCTGAACTTGAACATCTGCAACTGCCGCTGCAGGCCGCTCTGCAGAACCTGTGCAAATTGCAGTTGCTCGACCTTCACCTGTCGGACCTGCTGAACACCCAACTGCCTTCGCGCTTTGACTTCACCTCGCAATACGATCTGCTGGTGTTTCGCGGTCTGGTGGTGAACGCGAGCGAAGCAACGGTCTCGGGCAACCAGCCCCTGAACCACTTGCCCAAACGGGGCGGGCCACCCATCTTGCGGCGCATCGACACCAGCCCGGTCGGGTTTGTGGTGTTTGACCGCGTGCTGCTGACAGTGCACCCCAACGACCACCAGCTGCGCGACACTTACGCCGGGCGTCTGCTGGCCGCCAGCGGCACCCAGACTCATTCCACCACCACACCAAGCGCGCCTGACGGCCGCTCCACCGGGGCGCGCGGCGTTCCCGCCAACCCGGCCGACCTGATGCTGCGCATCGTCAACCAGATGGTGGACGCCTATCTGGCGTTGCGCCGGGAATTGAGCCAGCAACTTGACCACTGGCAAGCCGAACTGCTCAACCCCAAGACCCGCTTCAACAACTGGAACGCCCTGCTCAGCGCCCGCTTGTCCCTGCACCATCTGGATGAAATCTGCGAAGACCAGCGCGCCGCCATCCAGGACTGGATCGAGGCGTTAAAGAGCTGGCCGGAGCACGACGAACTGCTCAACAAGCACCAACGCGACCTGTTGCATGTGCGCAGCCGCGACGTGCTGGAACACATTGAGCGCGTGCTACATCATGTGCAGCGGCTCGAACAAAACGCCGAAACCACGGTGCAGATGCACTTCAACGCGCAAAGCCACCGCACCAACGAAATCATGCGCACGCTCACCGTCCTGACCGCCATTTTTCTGCCGCTCAACCTGATTGCCGGCATTTTTGGCATGAATTTCGAATTTATCCCGCTGCTGCACATGAGCCATGGCTTTTGGTGGGCCATGATGTCGATGGGCCTGACGGCCGCTGGCCTGGTGCTTTTCTTCTGGCGCAAGCGCTATCTGGAACGTTCGTCGCGCTGATCCCCCACTTTCAAGAGCACACCCCCATGGACCTCAAACCCCTCGTGACCTTGCTGGCTCTGGTGAACCCATTGGCGATCGTGCCCTTTTTCATCCACTACACCCAGGACTTCACGCGTGAGCAGCGGCGTCGCACCATCTGGATTGCCTCATTCAGCTGTTTTGTGGTGATTGCCGTCTGTGCCCTGATGGGTCTTCACGTGCTGGAGTTTTTTGGCATTTCCCTGGCCAGTTTTCAGGTTGGCGGCGGCATGCTGCTGCTGACCTCGGCCCTGGCCATGCTCAACGCCCAACCCGCCGAAGCCAAGTCCAACGAGGAAGAAATGCACCATGCCGCCGCCCGTGCCAGCATTGCCGTGGTGCCCCTGACCATTCCCCTGCTGACCGGACCCGCCACCATGTCCACGGTGGTGATTTATGCGGACAAAGCCAAGACCTTTTGGCAGCTCGGCACGCTGGTGGGGTATGGTGTGGTCATTGCACTGGCCACCGCCCTGTGCTTTTCACTGGCCAACCCGATCGCGAGGGGGCTGGGGAAAACCGGCATCAACGTCATGACCCGCCTCATGGGGCTGATCCTGGCAGCGTTGGCGGTCGAGGTGATGGCCGACGGCCTGATCAAGCTGTTTCCAATCCTTGCAAAATAGCGGACCACGCCCCATCTGTGTTGCTGATGTTTCTTGAGTGGTGTTTGGGCCGATCGCCCGGGCCACTTCTTTTTCTCTTGTGGAGGTATTTATGAAACGCTGGTTTTTGATTTTGATGACCGCCCTGACCCTGACGGGCTGTGGCTACAACGACTTTCAACGCCTGGACGAGCAAACCAAATCGGCCTGGAGCGAGGTGCTGAACCAGTACCAGCGCCGCGCCGACCTGGTGCCCAACATTGTGGCCACCGTCAAGGGCGAGGCCGCTTTTGAACAGGAAACCCTGACCAAGGTGATTGAGGCACGGGCCCGGGCCACGTCGATCCAGGTCACACCCGAAACCCTCAACGACCCTGCAGCATTCAGCAAATTCCAGGCCGCCCAGGGGGAACTGGGTTCGGCCTTGAGCCGCCTGATGGTGGTGGCTGAACAGTACCCCAACCTCAAGGCCAACCAGGGCTTCAGCGACCTGCGCGTGCAACTGGAAGGCACGGAGAATCGCGTCACGGTGGCGCGCAACCGCTACATCCAGGCAGTGCAGGAATACAACGTGCTGGCGCGCAGCTTCCCCAGCAACCTGACGGCCATGGTCTTCAGCTACACCCCAAAAGCAAACTTTACTGTGCAAAACGAGACCGTCATTTCGACCCCGCCCGTGGTTGATTTCAACAAAAAATGATCACTTTGCTGCGGCTCTTGCAC
>JBASJO010000590.1:0-3901 GCA_049655365.1 Rhodoferax sp.
GTATCCGGCAGGGGTGGTCACCGATTTCTGGTACCCCAGTATGAGGCGGCCGCCCCTGCCGGCTACCACGCGAGGCGCAGAAAAAACGTACCTGAATCAATGCCTCTTGATCCACTCATGAATGGCAAAAGAGGCCACATCCTCAGCGTAACTCTTGACACCAAAACCGGCATCGTAGCCCAGCTCCTTGGCCAGCTCATGGCTGATGCGCGGGCCGCCCACGACCAGGATCACCTTGTCGCGCAGCCCCTCGGCTTCCAGCAGATCCGACAGCTTGGTCAGGTTGTCGAGGTGGATGTTCTTTTGCGTCACCACCTGCGACACCAGAATCACATCGGCCTGCTCTTCAATCGCACGGGTCACCAGGTCTTCGGAGTCCACCTGCGCGCCCAGGTTGATGGCGCGGATCTCGTGGTAACTTTCCAGCCCCTTGTGGCCGTTGTAGCCCTTCATGTTCATGATGGCGTCAATGCCCACGGTGTGGGCGTCGGTCTCGATGCAGGCACCCACCACCACCATGCGCCGCCCCATCTTTTCGGCGATGAGGGCGTTGATGCCCTCCTTGTCCATCACCGCGTACTCGGGCTTGACCACCGTGTAGCTGTTCAGGTCCACCTGGTGTTTGCACTGGCCATAGACCACGTAAAAGCTGAAGCCCTGGCCCATGTCCTCGCAGTGCACCACGGCCGGCTCGTCCAGTCCCATTTGCGCGGCCAGACGTTTGGCGCCCTCCCTGGCGCGCTCGTCCAGCGCCACCGGCAGGGTGAACGAGAGCTGCACGCGCCCGTCACCGAGCGTGTCGCCGTAGGGCTTGACCCATTGTTCTGCTGGTTTGGTTTCAAGCATGATCGGCTCCTGAAGTGGGCAACATCAATGCGGGGAACGGGTTGAAGTAGTCAGGTGCCTTGGCGATCACACCATCAAGCCCCTTGCCTCCGGTGGGTGTGCGTGAAATTTCTGCAAACATGCCCTTGCCAATGGCGCCAGGCAGGCCTGTGGCCTCGATCTCGGCCAGCATGGCCTCAGTTTCTGCCAGCACCTCCTGGGCGCGTTGCTCGATCTTGCCGCCGCGCTTGAATTCAATTTCCGAGTGCAAGTCCTTCATGGTGCCAAACACGTACCTCGCGTTTTGAATGGCCAGAAAGCGGTCCTGGATGAAAGGCGTGTGGATGGCCTCGGTCATCATGCCCAGCAGGTGGATATTTTGCTGGGTGACGGTGCTCACGATGTTGAACAACGCGTCCTGCACATGGCCCTTGAAAATATTACCGGTCATGTGTTTGGTGGGCGGCATGTATTTCAGGCAGGCGTCAGGAAAGACCTGGCGCACCAGCTGCGCATGGGCCAGTTCCCACAGGAAACCATTTTCCAGCTCGGGATGAATCTCGAAGGCATGGCCCAGGCCCATCTGCTCGGGCTTCAAGCCCGACAACTCGGCGAACTGTTCGTTGATGAGCTGGGACGCCAGCACGGTGTGCGCCGCATCAAAAGCGTCGGCCGTCGTGAGGTAATTGTCTTCGCCGGTGTTGATGATGATGCCGGCATAGGCATTGACCATGCGCGAAAAAAACTGGTCGATGAAGGTGCGCTTCATGTTGATGTCGCGAAAGATGATGCCGTACATCGCGTCGTTAAGCATCATGTCGAGCCGCTCGATGGCGCCCATGGCGGCAATCTCGGGCATGCACAAACCCGAGCAGTAATTGGTCAGGCGGATGTAGCGGCCCACTTTGGCACCCACTTCATCGAGCGCAGCGCGCATCAACTTGAAGTTTTCTTGTGTGGCATAGGTGCCGCCAAAACCTTCGGTGGTGGCGCCATAAGGCACGTAGTCGAGCAGACTCTGACCGGTCGAACGAATCACCGCGATGATGTCGGCGCCCTGCTCGGCGGCGGCTCTGGCCTGCACCACGTCCTCGTGGATATTGCCGGTGGCCACGATCAGGTAAAGCCAGGGGCTTGGGGCCTCGCCGCTGGCGGCGATTTTCTCGGCGCGCCGGGCGCGCTGCGCGGCGATGTGGTCGCACATGGTGCGGGCCTGCGCCTGCGCACAAACGCGGACGGCGGCAACATCGGCCGGGCGCGTCAGCGTCAGGTTGCCGGTGGATACCGCCTCGGCGACCTGTTGCGCCGTCAGGCCAAGCTGTTGCATGGCACTCGCCAGCACCGTGGCGGCACCGTGTTGCAGCAGGTGTTGCTCCTGCAAATGGCTCACCACCCGGTTCGGCAGCGGGATGCCCACCTCGTCGACCCCATCGACCCCCATGAGGCGCAGCGTGGCGCGCTCCACGGTGGTGGTGGTGAAGCCCGACATGTCGTCGAAGACCTGCCGCGCAATGCGCCGCGCCGAGTCGCGGGCGCGGTCGATTTGCGTCTGGTCCAGGTTGAGATGGCTCATGCTGTTTCCTTGGTTTGATTCATTCTGGCCTCCAACATCACATCGCTGACGCCATAACCCACAAAGGCCGCGCGTGCGCTGTCCAAGAACTGGGCAGCGTCAAAACTCCCGCCCAGAGGCGAAAACGGATTGAGGGTGATGCCGGTCATGTGGATGCCGCGGTAGGCCATCAGGTGCGCGCCCTGCTTGTCAAATGCATTTAGGTCGGCCGCCTCGACAAACAGGCGCGTGCCGTCGTTGACCACCACGCGCAGGCCTGGTTGCTGGTCTGCCAGGGTCACCAGCGCGCGCCACAGGGAGCGCCCCACCGCGCCGCTGAGCGCCACCGTGGTCACAGCCGCCTGCTGGTATTGCAGCAGGGTGGCGGCGGCATTGAGCGTGGCCATCTGGGCCAGCATCAGGGGCTGGCCCGCGCTGTTCCACAAGCCCACGCCGCCCCGGACAAAAACGGGCTCGCACAGGCTGCGTGTGGCCTCGTCGGCTTGCGGGATACCCAGAATGACCAGGCGATCGCGCGTCTTGCGGATCACGTCGCCGATGCCACCGCCAATGGCGGCACCGGTCGCCAGGATCACGCCGTTGGCAACGGCTGGCGAGGCATGGTGGCTTCGCCCCAGCGCGCCATCGAGCATCACCAGCGCGGCGCCACATTGCTTGAGCCGGGCAATCACGGTGAGCTGGTCCGAACTGCGCGAGGCGCCGGCAATTTCCATCTCGCCGTGCTCCAGCACCTTGACCACCAGAATCTCGCCCATCGGACTGTCAATGCCGGTGGCATCGATGTGCTTGTAGCGCACCTTGGCGCGCTCCAGGGTGGAACGCGCGGTGGCCACCAGGTTGCCGGGCCACACCACAATGGCCGGCTTGGGTACAAAAAATACCGCATCGCGGTTTTCCCCGTCACGTCCGATCGACGTGACCCCCAGCGCCACGCCAGACGCCGCAGCCTGCGCCAGCAAATGGTTCAGCGCCACGGTTTTTCCGGTGTTCTTGGTCATGCCCATGACGGCCAGCGTGCTCATGCCACTGGCTTGGATGCGTTGCCAAAGCGGGCTTTGTCCTGCGGTCATACGTAGAGTTATTCAAACAAGGCGCGCAACGTGGCGCTCTCGCGCAGCAGGTTCAGCGCAAATTCGGCGTGCCCGGTGGCATAACCGTTGCCCACGATCATTTCCACATCCTTGCCCACGCCCTCCGCGCCCAACGCCGCAGCGGTGAAGCTGGTGGCCATGGAGAAAAAGTAGATTTTTCCGTGCTGCTTGGTGGCCAGGATGCTGCCCATGTCGGTGTTGGGGATGTTGACGCAGTTGATCACCACATCGGCCAGCTCGCCGTCGGTCACCTTCGACACCGCCTCCATCAAGGCCAATGCGTCGGTGGCATCCACCTGCAGTGCATGGTCGACCCAGCCCAGATCAAGCATGCGCTGGCAGTCCTTGGCAAACGGCGACACACCGATCACACAGCCCGCTGCACCCGCGCGCTTTTTGGCCTCATAAACAC
>JBASJO010000591.1:0-1821 GCA_049655365.1 Rhodoferax sp.
GGTGACGCTGACCGAATGCAGCAGCGCGGTCGCGGCGAGCCACGGCATCAGCGAGGCGTTTTCGACCGGATCCCAGAACCACCAGCCGCCCCAGCCCAGTTCGTAATAAGCCCACCAGGAACCCAGGGCAATACCGATGGTCAGGCAGATCCAGGCAGCGGTGGCCCATGGCCGGGTCCAGCGCGCCCAAGCGGCGTCCAAACGGCCATTGAGCAAGGCGGCAATCGAAAACGCAAACGGTATGGCGAGACCGACGTAGCCCATGTAGAGCATGGGCGGGTGGAACACCAGGCCGGGGTCCTGCAACAAGGGATTCAGGTCGCGACCGTCAGCCGGGATCTCGCTCAAACGCGCAAACGGATTCGAGGTGATCAACATGAAGAGCAGAAAACCAACGGCAATCAGACCCAGCACGCCCAGCACACGCGCCACCATCACATCGGGCAATTGGCGCGAAAAGATGGACACCGCCATCATCCAGCTGCACAACATCAGCAGCCACAGCAGCAGTGAACCCTCGTGGCCACCCCACACGGCGGAAACGCGGTACAGATCGGGTAACTGGGAGTTTGAGTGCTGGGCCACGTACATCACCGAGAAGTCGTTGGTGTAGAACGCGTAGGTGAGGCACAGGAATGAAAAGCCGGTGAGCAACCACAAAACCTGAGCGCCTGGTCGCGCCAGCGCCATCCAGTCAGTCCGGCCGGTTTGGCCGCCCGCCAAACTCAGGATGCCCAGGATGGCAGCCACCGGCAGGGCAAGAATGAGTGCGAAATGTCCAAGTTCAGGAATCATGGTGCGTCTCGGGTGTGAAAAAATGGGCTGTTAAACAGCCAGTGCGTTACTTCAGCGTCTTGCCGGTCTTTTCGATTTCAGCCTGGTCCAGCGCGTGTTGGGCTTCGGGTGGCATGTAGTTTTCATCGTGTTTGGCCAGCACTTCCGAGGCGCTGAATTGGCCATTGTTACCCAGTTGGCCCTGCGCGACGACGCCTTTACCTTCCCGAAACAAATCAGGCAGGATGCCGGTGTAGGTGACAGGGACTTCCTTGATGCTGTCAGTCACGATGAATGCCACCGTCAGGTTGTCGCGCTTGACGGAGCCTTCCTTGACCAGGCCGCCAATGCGAAAGGTTCGGTTTTGCGGTGCTTCGCCGGCGCCCACTTGCGAGGGCGTGAAGAAGAAAACCAGATTGCTTTGAAAAGCATTGAGAACGAAGTAGGCGGCCAGGGAAATGGCAGCCAGGGCGCCAACAATCATGGCGGTGCGTTTGTGACGAGGTTTCATGGTCTTGAGTAAAGTCAATTGGGATGTGAGTCGGTTTCGTTCAAAAGGTTTCGCAGAATCTCGCGCCGTTTGGCGCGCAATTGCCAGATTTCGGCCACAACGACCAAGGCGGTGATGCCAAAACTGCCCCAGACATAAAAGGCGTAACCGCCCATGTGAAAAAAGTCTTCAACGCTAAGCCACTGCATGTTTTACCCACTCCGTGTGACGTTCCCGATCCAGAATAATGTTGCGCACCCGCACCAGTGCGATGGCGATGGTGTACATCCAGAAGGCCAGCACCATGATGAGCATGCCCGCCAGCATGGTCGAGGCCATGGAGGAACCCTTCAAGGAGACCGAAGCGCCCTGGTGCAGGGTATTCCACCATTTGACCGAGAAGTAGATGATAGGCACATTGACGGCCCCCACCAGCGCCAGGATGGCGCAGGCCTTGTCGGCGCGCCTTGGATCGTCAATGCTGGATTGAAGGGCCAGAAAACCCAGGTACAAAAACAGCAAAATCAGCTCGGAGGTGAGGCGGGCGTCCCACACCC
>JBASJO010000592.1:0-5799 GCA_049655365.1 Rhodoferax sp.
CGCCAACGCCATGCCGCGCGACATTGAAAAAGGCCTGGCCGCCGGGTTTTTTCGCTACCTCACCAAGCCCATCCGGGTGCCGGAGTTCATGGCTGCGCTCGACGAAGGCCTGGCACTGGCCGAGGCCCAGGAGCAATAGCCTCACAGGCCACGCAGAAAACCGGCACTACACTGCCAGCAGTTGATCTACCAGGCCGCGGGGCCTGACACAGGAGATTCTCATGGCCGCGCGCCCAAAAACCAAAGCCAAAGAGAAAGCCAATGCCGTCAGCGCGGCGCCAGTGGGTGCCCCGCGCTTTCCCGTCATCGGCATCGGCGCCTCGGCGGGAGGCCTGGCAGCCATCGAGGCGTTTTTCTCGGGCATGCCCAACGACATCGATCCCGGCATGGCCTTTGTGCTGGTACAGCACCTCGACCCTGACCACAAAAGCCTGCTCACTGAATTGATCCAGCGGCGCACCCGAATGCCGGTGTTCGAAGTGGTCGATGGCATGGTGGTGCAAGCCAACTGCGTCTACATCATTCCACCCAACCGGGACATGGCTTTTCTCAATGGCACGCTGCAGTTGCTGGCGCCCGCCGCACCGCGCGGGCACCGCTTTCCGATCGATTTTTTGTTCGGGTCCCTGGCGTCTGACCAGCAGGAGCGCGCCATTGGTGTCGTGCTTTCCGGCACCGGCAGCGACGGCACCCAGGGGGTGCGCGAGATCAAGGCCGAAGGCGGCATGGTGATGGTGCAAAGCCCGGCTTCCGCTGAATTTGACGGCATGCCGCAAAGCGCGCTGGCCACCGGCATGGTGGACTTTGAGCTGCCTCCGGCCGAAATGGCGGCGCAACTCGTGGCATACGCTGCGCAAGCCCTGGGCCGACCGCCGCACCCCGCCAGCGCGCTGTTGCCGATAAGCGGGAGCGTTCTGAAAAAAATATTCGTCTTGCTGCGTGGCCAGACCGGGCACGACTTTTCGCAATACAAGCCCAGCACCATTCATCGCCGCATTGAACGCCGCATGGCGGTGCATCAGATTGAGTCAATGGCCAGCTATGTCAAATATTTGCAGCAAACCCCGGTTGAAGTCCAGGCCTTGTTCAATGACCTGCTGATCGGGGTCACCAATTTTTTCCGTGACCCCGAGGCTTTTGCGGCGCTGGAGGAGAAAGTCATCCCGAGCTTGTTCGAGGACAAGCCAGCGGGTGCTGCCGTGCGGGTCTGGTGCACGGGATGCTCCACCGGTGAAGAAGCTTATTCGATTGCCATCCTGCTGCAGGAGCGGCTTGAATCGCTCAAGGCCAGCTACAAGGTGCAGGTGTTTGCGACCGACCTCGACAGTCGTGCCATTGCCGTGGCCCGCGCCGGCGTTTACCCGGCCAGCATCGCCGATCATGTGACGCCCGAGCGCCTGGCAAGGTTCTTTACGCTCGAGCCCGGCGGCTGCGCCTACCGGGTACACAAGGGCATTCGTGATCTGCTGGTGTTCTCGGAGCAGGACGTGATCAAGGACCCGCCGTTTTCCAAGCTCGACCTGATCAGTTGCCGCAACCTGCTGATTTACCTGGGCGCGGAGTTACAGAAGAAGTTGATCGCGCTGTTTCACTATGCCTTGCAGCCTGGCGGCATGCTGTTCCTGGGCTCCTCGGAGTCCGCGGGGGAACAGGGTGACCTGTTTGCCGTGCTCGAGCGCAAGGCCAAAATTTACCAACGCAAGGAAGATTTCCAGGGCGCCCAACGCGCCGCCCTGGGCCGGTTCTTGCCGCCTTTGATGAACAAGAGCATGTCACCTTTGCCCACCACCGAAAAAACGCCGCACCTTGCCAAGCTCTCCCTGCGGGAGCTCACCGAGCAAAGTCTGTTGCAGCAACTTGCACTGGCCGCGGCGCTGGTCAACAGCCAGGGCGACATTCTGTACCTGCATGGGCGCGCCGGCATGTACCTTGAGCCGACGCCGGGCGAAGCCAGCATCAACAACATCCTGAAAATGGCGCGCGAAGGTTTGCGTCGCGACCTCACGGTCAGCTTGCACAAGGCGGCCGCCAGCCGGGAAATCGTGCGCGCGCCGGGTTTGCGCGTCAGGACCAACGGGCACTTCACGGGGGTTGATTTGAGCGTTTGCCCGGTGCTCGGCGGCCCGGCGGCGGCGCTGGAGTCGCCCCTGTTTCTGGTGCTGCTGGAGCAAGCGCCCGAGAACCCGGGCACCCTCGCGGCGCCGCCGTCGGTCCTGCCCGCCCTCAGCGCAACTGACGGCAGCGACAAGCTGCAATTGGATGTCCGTGCCCAGATTGCCGAACTCCATGACGAGCTGCTGGCCAAGGAAGAGTACCTGCGCGCCATCAACGAAGAGCTTGAAACGACCAACGACGAGCTGAAATCAAGCAACGAAGAAATGCAGTCGGTGAATGAAGAGCTGCAAAGCACCAACGAGGAACTGGAGACGTCCAAAGAAGAAATGCAGTCGATCAACGAGGAGTTGAGTACCGTCAACACCGAACTGCAAACCAAGGTGGGCGATTTGTCACGGGCCAACAATGACATGAACAATCTGCTGGCCGGCACCGGCATTGCGACTGTTTTTGTCGACTACAGCTTGCGTATCCTGCGCTTCACCCCGGCGGCCAGCCAGATCATCAACCTGATTCCGAGCGACGTGGGCCGCCCTGTTGCCCATATTGTGAGCAACCTGGTGGGCTACACCAGCCTGGTGGCGGACATGCAGGAGGTGCTCAGAACCCTGATCCCGAAGGAGGCCGAGGTGCAGACGGCTGATGGCAAGAGCTACACCCTGCGCATCCTGCCCTATCGCACGCTGGACAACGTGATCGAGGGTGCCGTGGTGACCTTTGTCGATGTGACCGAGGTCAGGCGGGCGCGTGAGGCGCTGCAAAAAGTCAATGCGCTGCTGCGTCTGGCCGTGGTGGTGCGCGATGCGCACGATGCCATCACCGTGCAGGCGCTGGACGGCCGCATCATTGCCTGGAATCCGGGGGCCGAACAGTTGTACGGCTGGTCCGAAGCCGAGGCCTTGCAGCTCAATGTGAGCGACCGCATCCCCAAGGCGCTGCAGTCCATCGCCCTCAACCAGGTGCACCAACTCAGCCAGGCGCAGACGCTGGCCCCCTTTCAGACCCAGCGCCTGACCAAGGATGGCCGCACGCTCAACGTGTCACTGACCGCCACCGCCTTGTTCGACCAGGCAGGCCAGGTGGACGCCATTGCCACGACCGAGCGCGCCAGTGATGCCGTGGCGGTGGTTGCCGGAGCGCCGCAGCCATGAGCCACGACCCTGTGACGACCGAGCAGCTGATGCACGAGCTGCAGGTGCATCAGGTCGAGCTGCAATTGCAGAATGAGGAGTTGCGTCGGGCGCAGTTGGCGCTCGAGTTGTCGCATGCGCGCTATTTCGATCTGTATGACCTGGCGCCAGTGGGTTACCTCACGGTGGCGGCCAGTGGCCTGATCGTCGAAGCCAACCTGTGCGCGGCCACGCTGCTGGATGTTGCCCGCAGTGCGCTGGTCAAGAGTCCCTTGAGCCGTTTCATTGTCAATGCGCATCAGGACAGCTACTACCAATGCCGTCGGCAATTGCTGGAGACCGGGCAAGCGCAAAGCTGCGAACTGCAGGTGTTGCAGAGCGACGGCACCATGCTGTGGGTCAGGGCTATTGTGGGTGCCATGCAGGACGGTTCTGAAACGCCTGCGTTGCGCGTGATCCTGACCGATATCTCCGAGCGCAAGCGCCTGGATGAGGCTTTGCGGGAGACCAATAAAAACCTGGAGCTGGCCAGGCAGCAGGCCGACCGGGCCAGCCTGGCCAAATCCGAGTTTTTGTCAAGCATGAGCCACGAACTGCGCTCGCCCTTGAATGCCATTCTGGGCTTTGCCCAACTCATGGAATCGGGCGCGCCGCCGCCCACACCGAGCCAGCAGGCCAGCCTGGAACAGATTCTCAAGGGCGGCTGGTATTTGCTGGCCTTGATCAACGACATTCTGGACCTGGCCTCGATCGAGTCCGGTCATGCGGCCTTGTCCATGGAATCCGTGGCTTTGGACACCGTGCTGCTGGATTGTCAGACCCTGATCGAGCCCTTGACCACAGCCCGCGCGGTGCACATCAGTTTTCCGGAGTTGCCCGTTGCCTGCAGTGTCCAGGCCGACCCGATCCGGCTCAAGCAGGTACTCATCAACCTGTTGTCCAATGCCATCAAGTACAACCGGCTCGGCGGTTCGGTGGTGGTGAGTTGTGGCCGCCCGGAAGCGGGGCGTGTGCGTATCAGTGTGCGCGATTCAGGGCCTGGCTTGTCAGCCCAGAAACTCGCCCAGTTGTTCCAGCCGTTCAATCGGCTGGGTCAGGAAATGGGCGGCACCAAAGGCACGGGTATCGGCCTGGTGGTGAGTCAGCGGCTGGTGCAGTCGATGGGCGGCGAGATGGGGGTGGAGAGCAGGGAAGGCGAGGGCAGCCTGTTCTGGTTTGAGCTGAAGCATGTCGATGCGGAGTCGGCTGAAGCCGCCCCTGCAGTTCGGGCGACGCAGCCCGTGCCCGTGCTGGTGCTCCCGCTGACCAATCCGGTGCAGCGCACGGTGCTCTACGTCGAAGACAACCCGGACAACATTGCGCTGGTGGCACAGTTGCTGGCCGCGCGCCCGGATCTGCGCCTGGTTGGCGCGCCGAACGCCATGCGTGGCATGGCCATGGCGCGTAACCTGTTGCCTGATGTGGTGGTGCTGGACATCAACCTGCCCGACATCAATGGCTTTGAGCTGCTCCAGCTGTTGCAGTCCGACCCGGCCACCCGGCGCATTCCGGTGCTGGCGCTGAGCGCCAATGCCATGCCGCACGACCTTGAAAAAGGCCTGGCCGCCGGCTTTTACCGCTACGTCACCAAGCCGATCAAGGTCGTCGATTTTTTACAGGCGCTCGACGAGAGCCTGACCCTGGCTGGAAAGCACTCGTAATTTATTTTGTCTCGTCAATCATCTGCAGGATCTTTTCTTCAACCTCTTCGGCCAGCTGCACCAGTGCGGCGTCTTGCGACAAGACCGTCAGCATGGGGACGGGCCTGATCATGCCGATCCGGGTCATGCCTTTTTCGGTGAACACCGAGATGCGGCACGGCAAGGCCATGTTCAGCCGCATGTCGACGGACAAAACCTTGGCCGCCTGTGCCGGGTTGCAGACCTCGAACACCTTGCATTCTTCCTCGAATTCAATGCCTTTGCCGCGCAGCGTGGCGCCCAGGTCATGAACATGGAGCACGCCAAAGCCGTGGCGTTGCACGGCGGCTTCGAGGTCGGTGCTGGCCTGGTTGAAGGTCTTGTCGGTTGGAACGATGTAGTACATGAAGGAATCTCAATCTTTGTCGTGGACGGGAGTGGCTGCCTGACTGCTTGTCGGTCTATTTTTTGCCGTTTTGCTTTGCGATTTTTTCTTCGACCTCTTTGGCCCCTTTGGCATAGAGCTTTGCCTCGTCTGGCGCCAGCGCATGCAGCAAGCTGAGAAACTCGCCGGCGTGGACGATTTCCTCGTTGGCAATTTCCGTCAGCACCTTGATGGCCAGCGGGTGGTCGGTGGACTCGGCCAGCTGCATGTAGAGCTGGGTGGCCTCATACTCCGAGGCCACCATGAAACGAATGGCTCTGACCAGCTCCTGGGGAGTGAGTTTTCTGTCGTTGGCGAGCCCTGAAAAGGGGGATCCGAAACTTGGCATGGGTGTTCTCCTGGTTTGGGCGCAAATGCGTGTTGCGTTGCGACTCCGTGACCATGTTAGGAAATCTGGCGTGATGTTTCGGTGCGCTGGCACACCGTCAAC
>JBASJO010000593.1:0-5073 GCA_049655365.1 Rhodoferax sp.
GAGCGAGCGCCCGGACAACATGACCCTGCTCAAGCTTTACGCGCTTTACAAGAAGGCCAGCGCCGGGGACAACGCCGAAAAGAAACCAGGCTTCACCGACATGGTGGGACGCGCCAAGTGGGATGCATGGAACACCCTCAAGGGCACCCCCAGCGCGGATGCGATGCAGCAGTACATCGACCTGATCAAATCGCTGAGCTGAACGTTTTCGTCACTGCGAGCGAAGCGCGGCAATCCACGAAGTCCTGGATTGCCACGTCGCTACGCAATGACGTTCTTGCCGGTATCAGCTCAGCGACTTGATCAGGTCAATGTACTGCTGCATCGCATCCGCGCTGGGGGTGCCCTTGAGGGCGTTCCAGGCGTCCCACTTGGCGCGTCCCACCATGTCGGTGAAGCCGGGTTTCTTCTCAGTGTTGTCGCCCGCGCTGGCCTGCTTGTAAAGCGCGTAAAGCTTGAGCAGGGTCATGTTGTCCGGGCGCTCGCTCAGGTTTTTGGAGTTGGCCACGGCGGCTTCAAATTGGGTTTGCAGGTCAGACATGATGAAATTTTCCAGGCGTTAAAAAGAGGGGACATCAGGGTAATCAGGGCTGATCTTAATGGGCGTTTTGATCGCAAAATAGAGAACCTTCCCGAAAGCGTTCTCATGGTCACACGTTTGCCTCGTTCCCGTTCCCGCACTGCCCCGCAACAGTTGTCCGCCAGCCCGGTGCACGAGCGCATGAGCAAGGTCGACACCGCCTGGTTGCGCATGGACAGCGCCAGCAACCTGATGATGATCATGGGCGTCTGGATCATCAAGCCGGCGGTCAGTTATGAGGCGACTTGCCAGCGCATCGAAGAACGTTTGTTGAAGTACCCGCGCTTCAGCCAAAAAGTGGTGCAGGATGCAACCGGTGCCAGCTGGGTGACCGACACCGGCTTTGACATCCAACGCCATGTGCTACGTGAAAAGCTGCCGCCCTCGGCCAAAAGCCACCCGCAGCAAGCGCTGCAGGATCGCCTGGCCGAGCTGGCCTTGCAGCCGCTGGACCCGCGTTACCCGCTGTGGGACTTCAGGCTGGTGGAACATTACCAGGGCGGCTCGGTCTTGCTGGTGCGCATTCACCATTGCATTGCCGACGGCCTGGCGCTGATCGCCGTGATTCAGTCGCTGGTTGATGGCGGCACCGAGCCACCGCAGCGCCAGGTCAGGCACGACTCGGTTTCTGGCTGGGAGGCGGCGGAAGAATGGCTGTCGCACACGGTGATCGAACCGTTCACCGGGGCGGCTGTGAAGGCCTTGGATTTGGCGGGCGACAGCGCGGCGCAAGCACTGGGCGCCATGGGTCACCCGCAAACCCTGTTCGACAAACTCATCACCAAGGGCGTGAGCAAGGGCAAGGACGGGTCGGCAGAAATCGCCAAACTGGCCTACCAGGTGCTGCGCGACAGCGCCGCCCTGGCCCTGATGCCCGACGACTCTCCGACCCGGCTCAAGGGCACTCCGGGCCACGCCAAACGGGTGGCCTGGTGCCAGCCCATTCCCCTGGATGAAGTGCGCGCCGTGAGCAAGGTGCTGCATTGTTCGATCAATGACGTGCTGCTGGCCTGTGTGGCGGGCGCCATCGGGCAGTATCTCAAGGCGCAGGGCGATACGGTGGCGGGCAAGGAAATTCGCGCCATGGTGCCGGTCAACTTGCGGCCAATGGCGCAAGCCTACCAACTGGGCAACCAGTTTGGGCTGGCGCCGGTGGTGCTGCCAATTGGCCTGGAACATCCGCTGGCGCGGGTGTTTGAAGTGCGCCGGCGCATGGGAGAACTCAAGGGCAGCATGCAACCGCTGCTGAGTTTTGCCCTGCTGGCGCTGGCGGGCATGCTGGTCAAGCCAGCGCAGGACGCCTTGCTGAGCCTGTTCTCCAAAAAAACCACGGCAGTCATGACCAATGTGCCCGGGCCGCGCGAAAAGCTCACGTTCTGCGGTGCCACCCTGGAGCAGCCGCTGGTCTGGGTGCCGCAGTCGGGCAGCGTGGGTTTGGGCGTGTCGATTCTGAGCTACGGCGGCGGCGTGCAGTTCGGCATCATCAGCGACGCCACCCTGTGCCCCAACCCGCAGGCCATCATTGACCAGTTCGAGCCCGAGTTTGACAAACTGCGCCTGCTGACGCTGATGCTGCCCTGGGGCGATTAGCCGCTCAGTCTTCCAGTTCGGCCTTGGCCATTTCGACGTCCAGGCGTTCCATGGCGTCGATGGGCTTGGCGCTGGCGGCTTGTTGGTAGAGGCGGGTGGCTTCGTGCACCACGGCGTCACCGTCGAGCATCAGCAGCGCGTGGGCGTATTCGACCATGCCCATGGCCGACTCCATGTTGAACTTGAGCGCCTGCTGAAACAGCGTGAGCCCGGTGGCCTTGTGGGCGCCGTAGGCCATCGCGCCAATGAGCTCGCCGACCTTGTCGATCACTTCGGCATGAAAGGCACCCAGCGCAATGTGGGCGTCAGCGTGCATGGGTTGCTTCTGGATGACGTGTTCCAGGTCGGTCTTGACCCTAGTGCCAAGGCCCTGCGCCAGGGCCTTGGCCACGCTGATGCCCTGGCTGTAGCGCCCCAGGGCGTAAGCGCGCCAGTAATAGGCGTTGATGTTGTCGGGCTGTTGTTTGATTTGCGCCTCGGTGCGCTCGGCCACCTCGACAAACAGGGCTTGGCGGATGGCTTCCTGCCGCTCCAGGTAAGTGGCGTACACGCAGACGGCCTTGTTGGCCACATTGAGCCCGGCCAGTCCGATATCGAGTCCCATGGACATGGATTTGTAAAAGTCACCATTATGAAAATGAGCCCAGGCCTGCAGCAACTTGGGGTCCTGGGGTAGCGGCTCCAGGTCCCCCGCATGCAGTCTGGCCCACGAACTTTTGACGCCTTCTGCGTCAAAGTTGTAATCGCCCGCAAAGGGGAAAGGTGTCCATTTGGCCATTGGTTTCTCCGGTGCCCTGATGTTTTATTTGTTTTCCTTATTGTAGGCATCGGAGAGTTTGAGCAGGTGGCTGCGCTGCGACGGTTCCAGGTAGGGCGCCAGCAGGTTCAGCACATGCTGGGCACCGCGCAGCAGCGCCGCCTGCGCGTTCTGCTCTTCCAGCGCGTTGCGCGGGTCACGCACGTACTCAAAACTGAGCCAGTAGGTCAACACCACCACCATGCTGGTCGCGGTGGCCTCGATCTCGCGCGAGTCGATTTGCAGGGCACCGCCGCGGCGCATGCCGTCGAGCAGGGCTTTGATGGAGCGGGTCTTGTTTTTCAGGATCGACTGAAAGTGGGTTTCCAGACGCCGGTTCTTGCTCAGCAGGTCGTTCAGGTCACGGTACAAAAACCGGTATTGCCAGATCAGCTCGAACAGCGTGTGCATGAAAAACCAGGCATCTTCGACGTCGCGCACATCATCACCCGCGCCCAGCAACTCGTTCAGGGGGCGCTCGAAACGGTCAAACAGCGCGTTGATGAGCTCGTCCTTGGCCGGGTAGTGGTAGTACAGGTTGCCGGGGCTGATGTTGAGTTCGGCCGAGATCAGCGTGGTCGACACATTGGGTTCGCCAAAGCGGTTGAACAGCCCCAGCGTGACCTCCAGGATGCGCTCGGCGGTGCGCCTCGGGGCTTTTTTTACCATGTCGGCTGACCATTTTTGGGGGCTGCCACCTGCACCACCTGGTTCAGGGTGTTCAGGGTGGTGTGCAGCTTGGTCAGGGCATGGCTGACACGGGTGGGTTCGCGCTGGGGGCGACACAGGTGGCGGCTGGTGTCGTCCAGCAGCGCATGGTTCAGCGTGATGCCGTGGTCGCCGAGCTGGGTGACCAGGCCGGCCTGGTTTGAGCGCAGCAACTGGCGCGTTTGCTGGTAGGCGTGTTCGGCCAGATGGCGGCGCTGGCTGTAGCTGAAGGTGTTGGCCAGGTACAGTTCGGGGTCGCGGTGGTCGGGCTCGATGAGCAGAATGTCGGTGTTGGGGTAGGCCTGCGCGTAGCTTTTGAGCCCCAGTATCAGGCGCGAGTGGATGAGCGACCTGAAGGTCTGGCTCAGCACCGCGGGCAGGCCGCCGTCGGCAATGCGCGGAATGGGCTCGGGCGCAGCCCAGGGTGTGGTGGGCTCGGTGGCGGCTTCCCGTACCGAGGCGTCAAACGGCACCAGCGGGTTGATGCACAGCATCAGGTCCACGCCCTCGTCCAGCGCAATCGAGGCGTGCATGGTCTTGATCAGGGCACCATCGACAAAATGCTGGCCGTCGATCTCGACCGGCGGAAACAGGCCGGGCAGGGCGGCGCTGGCTTGCACGGCTTTGGAAATGGGCACATGGTCCCAGCCCGGGCGGCCAAACGCGACCGTCTGGCAACTGTCGAGGTGCGTGGCCACCAGCGTCAGGCGGCTTTTGAGCTGGCGGAAATCATTGCTGCGGCCAGGTCGGGCAAACAGCCGCGCCAGCTCAATGTCAATCTGGTCATTGGAGAAAACGCCAGTCGGCAGGCTCGGGCTTAAATATTCCAGCGCGCGCATGAGCGACTTGCGTCCCAGCGTGCCTTGCCAGCTGCCCGTCAGCAACAGCCCCGGCAACAGCAACCCGCGCGAAAAAAATTCACCAAACGCTGGCCGCAACAACCAGGCCGGGTCAAACGCCTCGGCCTGGTGCTTGCGGTCTTCAATGAACAAGGAAAACAGCTGGCGTGGTGTGACGCCATTGGCCAGACCGGCGGCAATGAAGCTGCCAGCCGACACGCCCACGTAATGCTGCAGCCGGTTGAAGTCGATGCCCTGCAGCGACTCCTGCAGCGCGCACAGGGCGCCAATTTCGTAGATGGCACCCAGCGGCCCACCGCCGGCCAGCGCCAGGGCGATCTTGGGTGCGTGGGCTTTTTGACGCGTCATACCACGCCAGTGTAGGGCGCTTGCGGCCCTGTGTTATTCAGGGTTTACCTGAGGCGCCGGCGCGGCCTTGGGCGCCGCCTTTTTGGCAACCGGGGCTTTGCGGGCCGGGGCTTTTTTGGCGGCGGGATCGGCGACCACCGCTGGGGCCGCAGCTTTCTTGGCGGTCGGCTTGACTTTGGCCGGGGTCAGCT
>JBASJO010000594.1:0-2465 GCA_049655365.1 Rhodoferax sp.
GTGGCGGTGGGTGGCACCTCCAGCATCACCGGGCCTCTGCTGGCGGCGCTGCTGCTCGGCATTGCCGATGTGGCCGGCAAGTATTACATCCCGAAACTGGGCGGCTTCGTTGTCTATAGCTTGATGATCCTGATCCTGATCTGGCGTCCGCAAGGCCTGTTTGTGCGCAAAGGGAGTAAGTGATGAACACGCAAGACCTGTTGCAGCGCAATGGCCGCTGGAAGTTATGGGAAGTACCCCTGTGGATCGCTGCCCTGGCGTCGCCGCTGCTGCTCACCAGCCACGCGCTGATCATTAATGAGATCGCCATTGTGGCGTTGTTTGCCCTGTCTCTGGACCTGATTCTTGGCTTTACCGGCATCGTCTCGCTGGGTCATGCTGCCTTCTTTGGCATGGGCGCTTACTCGGCCGCGCTGTTTGCCAAGCTGGTCATGCCTGATCCGCTGGTCGGCTTTGCCGTGGGCGTAGCAACTGCCACTGTTTTGGGAGCGCTTTGCAGCACCACGATTTTGCGCGGCACCGACCTCACCCGGCTGATGGTGACCCTGGGCGTGGGCCTGATCCTGATGGAGCTGGCCAACAAGCTCGACTGGCTGACCGGCGGTGCCGACGGCCTGCAAGGGGTTGTCATGGGGCCGCTGCTCGGCCGATTTGAGTTTGACCTCTACGGCCGCACGGCAGCCTGGTATTCAATGACCGTGCTGCTGCTGGTGTTTGTCGTGGCCCGGCGCTTTGTCAGCTCACCCTTCGGTGCCACTTTGAAGGCCATTCGCGACAACCGGCTGCGCGCCATGGCCATCGGCATTCCAGTCACGAGCCGCCTGGCGCTGGTGTACACCGTGGCCGCCGCGGTGGCGGGTGCAGCGGGCGCGCTAATGGCGCAAACCACCGGTTTTGCCTCGCTGGACCTGTTTGAGTTTCACCGTTCGGCCGACGTGATGCTGATCCTGGTCATTGGCGGCGTGGGCTGGCTCTATGGCGGCATCACCGGGGCGATTGTGTTCAAGTTGATGCAGGATGCCATCTCCAGCATCACCCCGCAGTACTGGACGTTCTGGATTGGCCTGTTTCTGGTGGTGCTGGTGCTGGTCGGGCGAGAGCGTTTGATCCGGCCCTGGACCTGGTTCAAACCTGGCCAAAACGGTGGCAAATCATGACGCAGCCCGTGCTTTGCGCCAAGGAGCTGGTGATGAAGTTTGGAGGCATCACCGCCACCAACAAGGTCACCCTGAACCTGCAACAAGGGGCGCGCCACGCCCTGATCGGTCCCAACGGCGCGGGCAAGACCACGCTGATCAACCTGCTCACCGGCGTGCTGCAACCCACTTCGGGTTCGATCACGCTGGAGGGTGAAGACATTACCCACCTGGCGCCCTACCAGCGCGTGCGCCGGGGCATGGTGCGCACATTCCAGATCAACCAGTTGTTTGACTCGTTCACACCGCTGGAAACCCTGGCCATGACGGTATCGCAACACCAGGGGCTGGGCAACCGGTGGTGGCAGGCGCTGGGTGCCCAAAAAAAGGTGACCGAGCGCTGCGAACAATTGCTGGAGCAGTTCCACCTGACCACGGTAATGGACCAGCCAACCCGGGTGCTGGCCTACGGCAAGCGCCGTCTGCTGGAGATTGCCATCGCCCTGGCCTGCGAGCCGCGCGTCCTGCTGCTTGACGAGCCGGTGGCTGGCGTGCCCGCCGGCGAGCGCGAAGAATTGCTGCAAACCGTGGCCGCCCTGCCCGCCGACGTTTCCGTGCTGTTGATCGAACACGACATGGACCTGGTGTTCAGCTTTGCCAAGCGCATGACGGTATTGGTCAACGGCACGCTGCTCACCGAGGGCGACCCCGACACCATTGCCAACGACCCGCGCGTCAAGGCGGTGTACCTCGGCCATGGCGACGAACTCAATGATGCGGTGGGGGCCGTTTGATATGACCGAACTGTTGAAGGTCGAAAATTTGAGCGCCGGTTATGGTGAAGCCGTGGTGCTGCATGACGTGTCGATCTCCATCGAGCAAGGCCAGACGCTGGCCCTGCTGGGGCGCAACGGCACCGGAAAAACCACGCTCATCAACACGCTGGCCGGGGCCACCCGCCAGCATGCGGGCAGCATCCTGCTGGGCACGACCGTGTTGCACAAGCTGCCCTCGCACGAGCGCGCTACCGCCGGCATTGGCTGGGTGCCACAGGAGCGCAACATTTTCAAATCGCTCACGGTGCATGAAAACCTCACCGCCGTGGCGCGTCCGGCCCGCGCCGGGCGCGCATCGAGCCCCTGGACACCCGAGCGCGTGTACGAGCTGTTTCCACGGCTGGCCGAGCGGCGCGGCAATCTTGGGACACAGCTCTCGGGTGGTGAGCAGCAAATGCTGGCACTGGGCCGCGGCCTGGTGCTCAACCCCACCCTGCTGCTGCTGGACGAACCCTGTGAGGGCCTGGCGCCCATCATCGTGCAGGAGCTGTTG
>JBASJO010000595.1:0-1986 GCA_049655365.1 Rhodoferax sp.
ACGCTGGCCCTGCTGGAGGCTTACGAGGCCGCGCTCGGGCCGCTGCTGACTGTGCCGTGCACGCCCCAACTCAACCCGCCGCTGTGGGAGGTGGGGCATATCGCCTGGTTTCAGGAATTCTGGCTGGCGCGCAATCCGCAGCGCCGGTTGGGGGCGCAGGCCGACCCGCAGGCAACGCGCTCGCCCTCGGAGTTGCCGCAGGCCGATGCGCTGTACAACTCCAGTGGGGTGGCGCACAACAGCCGCTGGCATTTGCCTTTGCCCGATCTGCAGGCCACCCGGACTTATCTCCAAACCACGCTGGACCAGACCCTGGCGCTGTTGGCGGGTGAAGCCACCGACGATGCCGCGCTGTATTTTTACCGCCTGGCGCTGTTCCACGAAGACATGCACGGCGAGGCTGCCGTCTACATGGCGCAGGCCCTGGGCATGGCTTTGCCGCCTGCGCTGTGGCGCGATGGGGCAACGCGAGCCAGCGGGTCGACACAGTCGCTCAACTTGGCGGCGGGTGAATGGACGTTGGGCTACACGGGCAAAGGCTTTGCCTTTGACAACGAACTGGGGCCGCACTGTGTGCATTTGGACGCCCATGCCATCGACGACCAGCCGGTGTCGTGGCGGCGTTACCTGCCCTTTGTGGGCGAGGGAGGCTATCTTGACGCGCAGTGGTGGTCGGAGGCGGGCTGGCGCTGGCTGCAAGCCGGGCAGGGCGCCGGGAATTTGGCCGGTCCGCGGTATCTGCGCCAGGTCAGCCAGGGCCAGGACGCCACGCTGTGGGAACAATGCCGTTTTGGTCAGTGGCAAGCATTGGACCTCGACGCAACCGCCTGCCACCTGAGTTATTTCGAGGCTGAGGCCTGGTGCCGCTGGGCCGGCCGCCAGTTGCCGACCGAGGCGCAGTGGGAGCAGGCCGCCCTGACCTGCGCTGATTTTGACTGGGGCGAGGTCTGGGAATGGACCGCCAGCACCTTCAATCCTTACCCCGGTTTTGTGGCACACCCCTACCTGGACTACTCGGCTCCCTGGTTTGGCGACCGGCCGGTGTTGCGCGGTGCCAGCCGGGCCACGTCCAGGCGCATGGCGCACCCGCGTTACCGCAACTACTTCACGCCCGAACGCAACGACCTCCATGCGGGGTTCAGAAGCTGCGCAGGATAAAAAATTCATGATTCAGGCGCGCGCCCACATCACGGCGAAGCGGCCCGCATCCGCCGTGGGTGCGTCGGTCCACACCATCGGCTCGGCAAAACCGGCCTCGCGCAGCAATTGCGAAAAACCCGCCACGGTCCACTTGTAGGAGTTTTCGGTGTGGATGCGCTCGCCCTGGCTGAAGGCGCGCTGGCCGCCCGGCCAAGACACGGTGAGGTCGCGCTGCGCCACCAGGTGCATTTCAATGCGCGACGCCAGGCGGTTGAACAGCGCGTGGTGCGCCCAGTCGGCCAGCCGCAGGTCGGTGCCCGCCAGACGGTTCAGGTTGTAAATCAGGTTGCGGTTGAAGGCGGCCGTGACACCCAGGGCGTCGTCATAGGCGGCTTCCAGTTCGGCCGTGTCCTTGACCAGGTCAACCCCGATCAGCAGCCCGCTGCCCGCCACCGGACCGCAGGCCGCGCGCACCTGGCGCAAAAAGACCAGAGCTTGCGTTGGTGTGAAGTTGCCAATACTCGACCCCGGGTAAAACAACAGTCGTGGCCCGGCGCCAGGCTCGCCGGCTTCGGGCGGCAAATCCAGCGTGTGCGAAAAATCGAGCCCGACGCCGACCAGGTCCATCGCCGGGTAGCGGCGTTGCAGCTTGTCCAGCGTGGCGCGCAAAAAATCCACCGAGATATCAACCGCCACGTAACGGCTGGGGGCCAACACACCAAACAGGCCAGCGGCCTTGCCACAGTTGCCTGCGCCCAGGTCAATCAACGTGGCGCCCGGCGGCGCGGCCCGTGCCATGGCCTGGGCATGCGTTGAAAAAATCGCCGCCTCGGTGCGCGTCGGGTA
>JBASJO010000596.1:0-23058 GCA_049655365.1 Rhodoferax sp.
CCGAGCAGCCCGTCATGGTGAGCAGGGCCACGGCAGAAACGACGGCGGCAAGGGTGGTTCGCGTGAACATGGTCGATCTCCTGTCAAAGAGGATGTGGAAGGTTGTGCCCAACCGAAGTTGTGCGCGAGCCGTTCACCATAATGGAACACGGGCTGATGGCCATGAGAATTCTCAAACGGTCTGCAAAATCATCGCCCGGCGAGACGCCACGGCGGTAACGTCAATGGTCTTTTGCGTCCGGACTCGGGTAACTCACCTTGATGACTTCAATCTCCTCCACCCGGTCCGGCATGACCAGCTTGAGCACGTCGCCCTCCTCGGCTTTGAGCAGCGTGCGCGCGATGGGCGAGATCCAGCTGACTTCGCCCTGGGCGCTGTTGGCTTCGTCGATGCCCATGATTTTGACGGTGCGCAGCTCGCCCCGGGCATCCGCATAGGTGACGGTGGCTCCAAAAAAAACCCGGGTCGTGCCAAAGTGCAGCGACGGGTCGGCGACCTCGGCAATTTCAAGGCGCTTGATCAAAAAGCGGATGCGCCGATCGATTTCACGCAAGCGCTTTTTACCGTAGTGGTAGTCCGCGTTTTCCGACCGGTCGCCATTGCTGGCGGCCCAGTGCACGGCCTCCACCATCTTGGGGCGGGTCACGTCAATCAGCGTTTTGAGTTCATGGCGCAGGCTGGCGAAGCCCTGGGGTGTGATGTAGTTCTTGCCACCGGCAGGCAGAGGCGGCAGACGAAGCTCGTCATCATCGTCCTCGGTGTCGGTTTCTTTGGTAAAGGCTTTGCTCATGCGCCTTATTGTGGCTGCACCCGCAAAAACGAGGCGAATCGGGGCAGCCCCCTGGGGGTATGGCCACGGTAACGGTAAGTCACCACAGCACCCACGGGCGGTGGGTCAGCGCGCTGGGCGTCGCTGAAACCCGTGCCCAGCGCAAACTGCTGGCCATCGGGCAGGGCCAGCAACAAGGCGCCCATGCGCCCGGCGTGGCGCCCTTTGCCTGGCAAGTGCGCGATGACGCGGGCTTCTTCGTCGGGCAGGGGTTTGAGCTTGAACAGCGCATCACTGCGCCCGGGCGACCACAGGGCGTTGGCGCGGTGCAGCACCAGGCCTTCACCGCCCTCCTTCACCGTCTGTTTCAGCAAAGCCTGCAAGGCTGCCGTTTTGGGAATCTGTGTTTGGGCCAGCGCCTGTAGCCAGGGTTGGTGCGCCTCAGTCAACAGTGTGTTGATGCGTCGGGCACGTTCTGCAAACGAGCCCGTGGCACCTGGCAGGTCAAACACCATGTAGCGCAGCTGGCGCCATTCGGCTTCGACCGGCAGCTTTCTGCGCACCGTGCCGGAGAGTTCGTCAAAGCGGCCCCGGCCCAGCCACAGCTCGCCATCGAGTGGTGTTTTGGGCAGACCAGCGGTGAACCAATCCGGCACGGCAATGGGCAGACCGCTGCGAAAACGCAGGCTCTGGCCATCCCAGAAGGCACGAACGCCGTCGAGTTTTTCGCTCACCAGATAAGCGCTGGGATCAAGACCCGCTGGCCAGAGTTTGGCATGCATGAGCGCGGGCTGTGCTGATGCACTGGCCTCCAGCGCTGCAGGTTGGCTCACGCTGGCCGCCCAGACGCTGGTGGCCGATATGCCGCCCAGCAGCACACACAATGGCGTCATGCGCCACATCAATCGCTGATTCATCATTTTTTTCTCCCTGAAACCGACTCACACCAAGCTTGTCAGGCTGAAGCCTGGCCGACAAAACAAGCGAACCGCACCGAAAAAACTGGTCAGGCCACCAAACGCGATGACTTGGGCACATGGGCCATCAGGAACTCCATCTGGTCGGCCAGGATGCGGCGGTTGCGCAAGATGAAGTCTTCCCACAGGCTGGGCACGTAAGGGGTGAAAAGCAGCGGCATGTGTGCCTGCTCGGGTGTGCGATGGCTTTTACGGTGGTTGCAGGGACGGCAGGCCGTGACCACGTTCATCCAGGTGTCAATGCCCTTCTGGGCGAACGGAATGATGTGCTCGCGCGTCAGGTCATGCTCGTCAAAATGGTCACCACAGTAGGCGCACAGGTTGCGGTCGCGGGCAAACAGCTTGCTGTTGGTCAGGCCGGGTTTGAGATCGAACGGGTTGATGCCGGGCACGCCCCGGGTGCCGATGATGCTGGACACCGTGATGATGGACTGCTGACCGGTGCGGGCGTTGTGACCGCCATGAAACACCGCCACCTGGCCGCCCATCTCCCAGCGCACCTCGTCGGACGCGTAATGAATGACCGCTTGTTCAAGCGAAATCCACGACTGGGGCAATCCCTGGGCTGACAGTTTCAAGACCTTCAAAACACGACTCCTGAAAAGTACGCAATCCGAACCTGGCTCTGCTGCACAAATGATGCCAACCGGGTGTCCGGTGCACGCATCTCGGACACAATATACTCCATTTAAATGTCAGACCGACTCCGAGCGCTTTGAGAACATGCGCACAACGCTATCAAAACTATAACAAATCATGAAGATTTTCCGTGGCTTCAAGCATCCCGACATTGCGCCGGCGTGTGCCTTGACGATAGGCAACTTTGACGGCGTGCACCGCGGTCACCAAGCCATGCTCTCCCTGCTCAAGGGCGAGGCACAACAGCGCGACGTGCCCAGTTGCGCCCTGACATTCGAGCCGCATCCACGCGACTTTTTTGCTGCCCTCACCCGCAACCCCTCGCTGGCACCGGCGCGCGTGGGCACCTTGCGCGACAAGCTCAGTGACCTGGCGCACAGCGGCGTCGACCAAACCGTGGTGCTGCCCTTTGATGCGCGGCTGGCCAACCTGTCGCCGCAGGCCTTCATCGACGAGGTCTTGATCAAGGGCCTGGGTGCCCGTTATGTGCTGGTCGGCGATGACTTCCGCTTTGGTCAGCGCCGCACCGGTGACTACGCCATGCTGGACGCGGCCGGCATGCAACAGGGCTTTGATGTGGCCCGCATGAACAGCTATGAGGTGCATGGCCTGCGGGTGTCGAGTTCGGCCGTGCGCGAGGCGCTGTCCCAGGGCCGCATGGCGGATGCCACCCGATTGATGGGCCACCCTTACCGTATCTCGGGCCATGTGGTGCATGGCCGCAAACTGGGTCGCAGCCTGGGCTTCAAGACCCTGAACCAGCGCTTTGCCCACTGGAAACCGGCCGCCAGCGGCATCTTTGCGGTGTTGGTGCATGGCTTGGCCGACAAAGCCTTGATGGGTGTCGCCAACCTGGGCATTCGACCGTCGCTGGACCCGAATGATGTGAATGGCGGGCGCGTGCTGCTGGAAACCCATTGCCTGGACTGGCCGGCTGAGCTGGGGGCCGAGGGGGCCTACGGTAAAATCGTGCGCGTGGAACTTCTCCACAAACTGCACGACGAACTCAAATACGACTCCCTGGACGCTTTGACCGCTGGCATCCGTCAGGACTGCGAGCACGCCCGTGCCTACTTTGCTTCCCTGCAACACCATGACCACTAAGACACCTGATGCCGTTGGCACCGCCGGAAAAGTTGATTACCGCAGCACCCTGAACCTGCCCGACACGCCGTTTCCGATGCGCGGCGACCTGCCCAAGCGCGAACCCTTGTGGGTCAAGGAATGGCAGGACAAGGGTCTGTACCAAAAGCTGCGTGATGCGCGCCAAGGGGCGCACAAATTCATCTTGCACGATGGCCCACCCTACGCCAACGGCCAGATCCACATGGGCCACGCCGTCAACAAGATCCTCAAAGACATGATCGTCAAGGCGCGTCAGCTCAAGGGCCTGGACGCAGCCTACATCCCCGGCTGGGATTGCCACGGCCTGCCGATCGAAAACGCCATCGAGAAGAAGTTCGGCCGCAAACTGGCGCGTGACGACATGCAGGCCAAAAGCCGCGCCTACGCCACCGAGCAAATCGACCTGCAGCGCGAAGACTTCAAGCGCTTGGGTGTGCTGGGCGACTGGGACCACCCGTACCGCACCATGGACTTCAAGAATGAGGCCGACGAGATTCGCGCCTTCAAACGCGTGATCGAGCGCGGCTTTGTCTACCGTGGCCTGAAACCCGTGTACTGGTGTTTTGACTGCGGCTCCAGCCTGGCCGAGTTCGAAATTGAGTACGCCGACAAGAAATCACAAACCCTCGATGTGGGCTTTTTATGCGCCGAACCGGCCAAACTGGCCAGCGCCTTTGGCCTGGACGCGCTGGAGAAAGACGCCTTCGCCGTCATCTGGACCACCACCGCCTGGACCATTCCGGCCAACCAGGCGCTCAACGCGCATCCGGAACTCACCTACGCCCTGGTCGACACCGGGCGTGGTCTGCTGGTGCTGGCCGCAGACCTGGTCAGTGCCTGCCTGGAACGCTTCGGCCTGACCGGCACGGTATTGGCCACAGCCAACGGCAAAGCCTTGGGCGGCATCCACTTCAAGCACCCACTGGCCCATGTCGACGCCGGCTTTGACCGCCTGAGCCCGGTTTACCTGGCCGACTACGTCAGCGCGTCGGACGGCACCGGCATCGTGCACTCGGCACCCGCCTATGGCGTGGAAGACTTCAACAGCTGCGTCGCGCATGGCATGGCCTACGACGACATCCTGAATCCGGTGCAGGGCAACGGCGCTTATGCCGCCGACTTCCCGCTGTTTGGCGGCCAGCACATCTGGAAAGCCTGCCCGGTCATCATCGACACCCTACGCGAGGCCGACCGCCTGTTTTGCACCACGGACATCGTGCACAGCTACCCGCACTGCTGGCGCCACAAAACGCCGGTCATTTACCGCGCCGCCGCCCAGTGGTTCATTCGTATGGACGAGGGCGAAGGTGTGTTCACCAAAGACAAGGCGCCCCAGTCGCTGCGCCAGATCGCACTCGAGGCCATTGAAAACACGGCTTTCTACCCGGAAAACGGCAAGACTCGACTGCGCGACATGATTGCCGGCCGGCCCGACTGGTGCATCAGCCGCCAGCGCAGCTGGGGCGTGCCCCTGCCCTTCTTTTTGCACAAGGATTCGGGCGAATTGCATCCGCGCACCATGGAAATTCTGGACCTGGCCGCCGACATGGTCGAGCAGGGTGGCATCGAGGCCTGGAGCAAGGCCACGACCGAGTCCATTCTGGGGGCCACAGACGCTGAACACTACACCAAGAGCAGTGACATCCTGGAAGTCTGGTTCGACTCCGGCACCACCCACACCACGGTGCTCAAGGGTTCGCACCCGGGCAGCGGTCATGAAGACGGCCCGGAAACCGACCTCTACCTCGAAGGCCATGACCAGCACCGCGGCTGGTTCCACTCCAGTCTGCTCACCGCCTGCGCCATGTATGGCCGCGCACCCTACAAAGGCATCCTGACGCACGGCTTCACCGTGGACAGCAAGGGCCACAAGATGAGCAAAAGCGCCGGCAACGGCGTCGATCCGCAGGAAACCAGCAAGAAGCTCGGCGCAGAGATCATCCGCCTGTGGGTCGCCGCCAGCGACTATTCGGGCGACATTGCCGGTGACGAGAAAATCCTGGCGCGCGTGGTTGACACCTACCGCCGTATCCGCAACACGCTCAAGTTTTTGCTGGCCAACGTCAGTGACTTTGACCCGGCAGTGGATGCCGTGCCGTTGGACCAGATGCTGGAAATCGACCGCTACGCACTGAGCCGTGCGGCGCAATTGCAGGCCGATATCCTGGCGCACTTTGAAGTCTATGAATTTCACCCGGTGGTGGCCAAGCTGCAGATTTATTGCAGCGAAGACCTGGGTTCGTTCTACCTCGACGTGCTGAAAGACCGGCTCTACACCACGGCGCCCAAGTCGCTGGCCCGGCGCAGTGCGCAAACCGCGCTGTGGCACATCACCCAGGCCATGCTGCGCTGGATGGCGCCATTTTTGAGCTTCACCGCCGAAGAAGCCTGGGGCGTGCTGGGCCAGGCCGGCAAGACGCCCACCGCCACCCGCGAATCCATCTTCATGGACCAGTATGTTGTCATGACCGAGCCTGAAGCCGCACGGCTGGCCAAGTGGGCCCGCGTTCGCGAACTGCGCGACGCCGTCAACAAGGAAATCGAAGTCCTGCGTGCCGACAGCAAGTTGGGCTCGTCACTGCAGGCCCGGGTAACTTTGACGGTGGGGCCTGACGACCACGCCCTGCTGGCCAGCCTGGGCGACGACCTGAAATTTGTCTTCATCACCTCCGCCATGGACCTGCTCGCAGGGGATGCCCTGAGCATTCAGGTCAGTCCCTCGAACGACACCAAGTGCGAGCGCTGCTGGCATTACCGCGACGATGTCGGTGTGGACAGCGCCCACCCCACGCTGTGTGGTCGCTGCACCAGCAACCTGTTTGGTGCCGGGGAAACCCGCACGGTGGCCTGATGGCGCGCAGAACCTTCGGGTCTTCCAGCGTCAGCCTGCTGGCCTGGCTCGGCTGGGCCGCGCTGCTGCTGATGGCCGACCAGTTCACCAAGGTGCTGATCCTGGGCTATTACCAATTGGGTGACAGCACCCCGGTGACCTCGTTCTTCAACATTGTGCGGGTCCACAACAGCGGCGCGGCGTTCTCTTTTCTGGCCAGCGCCGGCGGCTGGCAGCGCTGGTTTTTTACCGCTATCGGCATGGGTGCCGCCCTGGTGATGGTCTGGCTGCTCAAGAAACATGCCGGTGAAAAATTGTTTGCCTTTGCCATCGCCAGCATTCTGGGCGGCGCCGTGGGCAATGTGATTGACCGCGTGCTGTACGGCTATGTGGTGGACTTCCTGGACTTCCACTGGCGCGGCTGGCACTTTCCAGCCTTCAATGTGGCCGACAGCGCCATCACGGTGGGCGCTGCCTGCCTGATCCTGGACGAGCTGCTGCGGGTGCGGCGCGGGCGCTGAGGCTCACAAGGTCAGGATGCTGCAGCCGGTGGTCTTGCGGGCTTCCAGATCGCGGTGTGCCTGCTGCACGTCTTCAAGCCTGTAGCGCTGGTCGATGTGGATCTGCACCTTGCCGCTGGTCACGGCTTCAAACAGATCGTCGGCCATGGCCTGAGTGCTTTCACGGGTGGCAATGTGGGTGAACAGGGTCTGCCGGGTCAAATACAGTGAGCCTTTGGGACCGAGCATGCCCGGCGCAAACGGTGCCACCGGCCCCGAGGCATTGCCAAAGCTGGCCATCAGACCAAACGGTGCCAGGCAGTCGAGCGACTTGTCCCAGGTGTCCTTGCCCACCGAGTCATAGACCACCTTGACGCCCTTGCCGCCGGTAATTTCCTTGACGCGCGCCAGGAAATCTTCGCTGCTGTAGTTGATGACAAAGGCCGCGCCATTGGCTTTGGCCAGCGCGCATTTGGCATCAGACCCCGCCGTGCCGATCAACCGCAGGCCCATGGCCCGTGCCCACTGGCAGGCAATCAGACCGACACCGCCTGCCGCGGCGTGAAACAGCACAAAGTCGCCAGGCTGCAGGCCGCCCTGGGGCTGGGTTTTTTTGAGCAAATACTGGGCTGTGAGCCCCTTGAGCATCATGGCCGCGCCGGTCTCAAAGCTGATGGCGTCGGGCAACTTGCAAACGCATTTGGCCGGCATCACGCGCAGTTCGCAGTAGCTGCCCGGGGGCTGGCTGGCATAAGCCGCGCGGTCACCCACCTGCAAATGCGTCACGCCCTCGCCCACCGCTTCCACCACGCCTGCGGCTTCCATGCCGAGCTGTTGCGGCAGCGTCATGGGGTACAGGCCGCTGCGCTGGTAGACGTCAATGAAGTTCAAGCCCACGGCCTTGTGGCGAATGCGAATCTCGCCGGGACCGGGTTCACCCACAGTCACGGTCACCAATTTGAGTTCTTCCGGGCCACCATGTTGGTCAATACGGATGGCGCGTGAGGTAGTTGCTGTCATGTTTGAAGTCCTGAAATGTTGGATTGGCAAGATATTGCCATGATTAAGCCGCAAAAGCAGCCGCAAGGACATCAGGCATTACCCCAAGCCTTGTTACAGTCTTGCCCCATGCACGCCAAACTCAGTCCCAGCACCATCCTGTTGCTGACCCTGCCGCCTATTTTCTGGTCAGGTAACGCCGTGGTGGGACGCCTGGTCGCCCCGCTGGTCTCGCCCATGACGCTCAACCTGATGCGCTGGACGCTTGCCTTCGTTCTGTTGTTGCCGTTGGCCGCCCCGGTGCTGCGCCGGGGCAGCAGCCTGTGGCCGAGCTGGCAGCGTTTTGCCATGCTGGGACTGCTGAGCATTGGCGGTTACAACGCGCTGCTCTACCTGTCGCTCAACACCTCCACCCCGATCAATGTGACCCTGGTGGGCGCCAGCACGCCGGTCTGGACACTCTTGATGGGGCGCGTGTTTTTTGGCATCCGGATTTCGGGCAAACAATGGCTCGGGGCCTTGCTGTCGATCAGTGGCGTGCTGCTGGTCTTGAGCCGCGGGCAGCTGGATGTGTTGTTGCAGGTGCGCCTGGTGCCGGGGGACGTCTACATCTTGCTGGCGTCGGCCGCCTGGGCTTATTACAGCTGGATGTTGGCCCACCCGACCACCGAGCCGGTCGAGATCAAACGCGACTGGGCCGCCTTTTTGCTGGCGCAAATTGCCTTTGGGCTGGTCTGGTCGGGACTGTCGGCAGGCGCGGAGTGGAGCTTGGGCCTGGGCCGGCTGGAGTTGAGTTGGGGTCTGGCACTGGCCTTGCTGTTCATTGCCATCGGCCCCGCCCTGCTGGCTTACCGCGCCTATGGCGCCGGGGTGGCACGCGCGGGTCCGTCGGTGGCCGGTTTTTTCATCAACCTGACGCCCTTGTTCACCGCCGTGCTGTCGGCCGCTTTTTTAGGGGAGCTGCCGCACCTGTACCACGGACTGGCGTTTGGGTTGATCGTGGGCGGCATCTGGGTGTCGGCGTCACGGCGCTGACGAAGCGCGGTATCAGGCGGCGCCGATGTGAGGCACCAGGCTGCCCGCGTCATGGCCGCCCTTGAGTGCCGAAGTGAACGCCAGCATGCGGTCAATCGGCAGCTTTGCCCGGGGGATGATGGCCGGATCGACCTGCACCTCGTTGGCACCGGTTTCCAGCACACGGGCCACATCGGCCAGGCTGTTCATGGCCATCCAGGGGCAGTGCGCGCAGCTTTTGCAGGTGGCACTGTTGCCCGAGGTGGGGGCTTCCAGAAACAACTTGCCCGGGTTCAAGGTGCGCAGCTTGTGCATCATGCCGTTGTCGGTAGCCACGATGAACACGTCGGCGTCCATTTCGTGGGCCGCCTTGAGGATGCCCGAGGTCGAACCCACGGCATCCGCCAGCGCCACCACGTCGGCGGGTGACTCGGGGTGCACCAGCAATTTGGCGCCGGGATGCTGCTGCATGAGGTGTTTCAGCTCGATGACCTTGAACTCGTTGTGCACAATGCATGAGCCATTCCACATCAGCATGTCGGCACCGGTTTCGCGCTGGATGTAGCCGCCCAGGTGGCGGTCCGGCGCCCACAGGATTTTGTGACCCTTGTCCTTGAGCGCTTTGACAATATCGAGCGCGCAGCTGGAAGTCACCAGCCAGTCCGAGCGCGCCTTGACCGCCGCGCTGGTGTTGGCATAGACCACCACGGTGCGATCCGGGTGCGCGTCGCAAAAAGCGCTGAATTCATCTACCGGGCAACCCAGGTCAAGCGAGCAGGTGGCGTCGAGGTCGGGCATCAATACGCGTTTTTCAGGCGACAGAATTTTGGCGGTCTCGCCCATGAAGCGCACGCCAGACACCACCAGCGTCTGAGCCGAGTGGTCACGGCCAAAACGCGCCATCTCGAGCGAGTCGCTGACCAGGCCACCAGTGGCCTCGGCCAAGTCCTGCAAGTCAGGATGCACGTAGTAATGCGACACCATAACCGCGTTTTTTTCCTTGAGCAGACGGCGGATCTTGTCTTTTAAAGCGGAGCGCTCCCGCGGGCTCGGCTCAAGCGGAACACGGGCCCAGGCGTGTTTGGTGGCGCATACCGAGCCGCTGGCCTCGTCCTGCGGCTGTTCGTAATCGACTTCTTTCATGGCCATGCTCATATTGCCTCCCGATCTTCAAATACCTACGTATGCGCTCGCCGCTTATAGCGGCTCCGTGGCAAAACGCATCGAAAAATCAACCGCCTTGATGTCCTTGGTCAAGGTGCCGATGGAAATGCGGTCGACACCGGTGGACGCAATGGCGCGCACCGACGACAGGTTGACCCCGCCCGACACCTCCAGGATGGCTCGCCCGGCATTGAGTTGCACCGCCTCGTGCAACTGGGACAGCCCCATGTTGTCGAGCAAGACCATGCCTACGCCCGCATCCAGCGCCTCGCTGAGCTGTGCCAGGGTTTCAATCTCGATCTCGACAAAGCAGGCCTGCGGTGCCACCAGGGCGGCTTTGTGCAGCACGGCGCTCACGCCGCCAGCAGCAGCAATGTGGTTTTCCTTGATCAACACCGCGTCGTACAAGCCCAGCCGGTGGTTGACGCCACCGCCCATCAGCACCGCGTACTTCTGTGCCAGGCGCAGGCCCGGAATCGTCTTGCGGGTGTCCACAATGTGCGCACGGACCCCCGGGACGTCGCGAATGGCTTCCACATAGTCACTGGTTTTGGTGGCCACGGCACTCAGGAGCTGCAAAAAATTCAGCGCGGTGCGCTCAGCCGTCAGCAGGGCGCGCGCCTGACCATGAATTTCCAGCACCACCTGATCGGCGTTGCAGCGGTGACCCTCAGGCACATGCCAGCTGATCTCGACCTCGGGGTCGAGCTGGCGCAGAGCGGCTTCGGCCCAGGGTTGGCCGCAGATCACGGCGCTCTCACGGGCCAAGATACGGGCGCGGGCCCGCAGTTTGGGGTCCACCAGGCCGGCGGTCAGATCGCCGTCACCCACATCTTCCTGCAGGGCGCGGGCCACATCGGCGCTTGCCAATTCGGCCACAAAGGCGGGAGAGAAATCAGAATGTGCAGTCATGTCAGGGTTTCCCGTTTCAGTTGGCAATTTCAGGAGGTCGCATCCGCTTGCTCGACGGTCGGCTCGCGGCCCATCAGGTCGGCCACCGCCTGCTGCGGTGTCAACAGGCCATCCAGCAAGGCCACCACCGCTTGGACAATCGGCATGTCCACGCCCAGATGGGCGGCGCGCTGCACCACGGTGCGGGCGCTGTAAACACCTTCGGCCACATGACCCAGCGCAGCCGTGGCTTGCGCCAATGTCTGACCCTGCGCCAGCGCCAGTCCCACCTGCCGGTTGCGCGACAAGTCGCCAGTGGCCGTCAGCACCAAGTCACCCAGGCCGCTCAAACCCATGAAGGTGGTGGCTTGTGCACCCAGCGCCAACCCGAGCCGGGTCATCTCGGCCAGGCCCCGGGTGATCAGGGCGGCGCGGGCATTGAGGCCCAAGCCCAACCCATCACACAGGCCGGTGGCAATGGCGAGCACGTTTTTGACGGCCCCGCCCACCTCGACCCCGACGATATCTTCGTTGGCGTAAACCCGCAGCGTGGTGCTGTGAAACGCGGCCACCAGGGCCTGGCGCACCGATTCATGCGCACTGGCAGCCACCAGTGCCGTGGGTTGACCCCGTGCCACCTCGAGCGCAAAACTCGGACCGCTGAGCACACCGGCTTGCAAGCCGGGCGCCACCTGGGTCAGGACTTCATGACCCAGCAGACCGATGTCACCGGCCACTGGGGCTTCAAAGCCTTTGCAAACCCAGGCCACCGGCGCCGCACAGGACGCCAACACCGTCAGCATGGGCCGCAAAGCGGCCATCGGCGTGGCCACCACCACCAGACCGGCGGCAGCGGTCAGGTCCTTGAATTCCGTCAGGGGGAGCGCACTGAAAGCCAGTGCCGACGGCAAGCGCACGCCTGGCAAATAACGCGTGTTTTCACGCTGCGTCTGCAGTACGCTCAGCTGCGCGGCATCGCGCGCCCACAGCGTGACGGCGTGGGCCTGCGGCTGACTGGCCGCACTTGCCGCGAGTGCCGTACCCCAGGCGCCAGCGCCTAGAACGATGATGTTCATCGGGGCTCAGGCATTGGCTGGGAACGCACGCACAGCTCGGCTGGTCAAGATTACTGGGCCGGGGTGGGCTCGGCCTGCGCCGCTTGCGCACTTTGCTGCTGCTCGTACATGGCCTGGAAGTTGATTTCCGACAGATGCACCGGCGGGAAACCACCGCGCTGAATCAAATCAGCCACATTGCCACGCAGGTAGGGGTACACAATTTGCGGGCAGGCGATGCCCATGATCGGGCCCATCTGCTCTGGCGGCAGGTTGCGAATCTCGAAAATGCCGGCTTGTGTGGCTTCCACCAAAAACACGGTCTTGTCCTTGATCTTGGTCTGCACCGTGGCAGTCACCATCACCTCATACACACCTTCACCCACGGGTGCGGCATTGACACCCAACTGGATGTCGACGGTGGGCTGGTCCTGCTCCAGCAAAATGGCCGGCGAATTGGGTTGTTCCAGCGATGCTTCTTTGAGATAGACGCGTTGAATTTGGAAAATGGGGTCTTGGGTTTCAGCCATGAGAGTCTTTCAGTTTAAAGAGTGGTTTTCGCACCAGTGTGATGCGGGGGGGGAAATATTGATCGCTTGCCTTCAGGCCGCCTGCAGTAACGGCAGCAGGCCGCCCTTGGCGTCCAGGGCCACCAGGTCGTCGCAGCCACCCACATGGGTGCTGCCAATGAAGATTTGCGGCACGGTGCGCCGCCCGGTGCTGGCCATCATCTGTTCGCGCTCGGCGGGAAGCTGGTCAATGCGGATTTCCTCGATGTGCTCAACGCCACGGGCTTTGAGCAATTGCTTGGCGCGAATGCAGTAAGGGCAAACGGCGGTGGTGTACATCTTGACGGCTTGCATGCGGTGCTCCAGTGTTCAGGCTTTTTCAACAGGCAGATTGGCCGAGCGCCAGGCGCCCAGGCCGCCTGAGAGCGACTGCACGTTCTCGAAACCCAGCTTCTTGGCAATCGCCACGGCACGGCTGCTGCGCGCACCCGACTGGCAGACCAGAATCACCGGCAGGGTCTTGTTTTTGACCGTCGCGGCCAGCTTGCCCTCCAACTGACCCATGGGGATGTTTTTGGCGCCGATCGGGTGGCCCGCCGCAAATTCAGCGGGTTCACAGATGTCGATCAGCACGGCCTTTTCACGGTTGATCAGCTGCACCGCACCGTCTGGCGTCAGGCTGCCTTGGCCAACGCCCTTGATCATGGGCATCATCAGCATGATGGCCGCTGACAGGGCAACGGCAATCAACATCCAGTTATCAAGAATAAATTTCACGGGTAATTTCCTAGGTGAGAGACATGGTTCAAGCCGCGCATTTTAGAATGCAGTGACAGCATTGACCGGACGTCTGCATTTATTCCTTTTTTAACATGCACAAACTCGTCAAACGGGTCATCTTTAACCGCTCACAAGGCATGGAAACACAATGGGTCACAAATTAAAAGTCGCTGGCTGGATCTCGGTTGGCGTGGTCGCGGGCGCCCTGACCACCGTCTCATTGCAGACTGTGGCGCGGGGTGCGCTGGCCCCCTTGCCGCTGGAAGAGCTGCAGCAATTGGCAGCCGTGTTTGGCATGGTCAAGACCAATTATGTCGAGCCGGTGGATGAGAAAAAGCTCATCACCGATGCCATCGCCGGCATGGTGGCTGGCCTGGACCCGCATTCGGTCTACCTTGACAAGAAAGCGCTGAAGGACTTCAACGAAGGCACGACCGGCAGGTTTGTGGGCGTGGGCATTGAAATCTCCCAGGAAGACGGCCTCATCAAGGTGGTGTCGCCGATCGAAGACTCCCCCGCAGACCGCGCCGGCCTCAGGCCCAACGACCTGATCGTCAAGATTGACGACACCCCGGTCAAGGGCATGACGCTCAACGAAGGCGTCAAGCGCATGCGCGGCGAGCCCAACACCAAAGTGGTCCTGAGCGTCTTCCGCAAGGACGAAAACCGCACCTTCCCGGTCACCATCACTCGCGAAGAAATCAAGACCCAAAGCGTCAAGGCCAAGCTGATCGAGCCCGGCTATGCCTGGGTGCGCATCAGCCAGTTCCAGGAGCGCACCGTGGCCGATTTCGCGCGCAAGGTGGAAGACATCTACAAGCAGGAGCCCCAGCTCAAGGGCCTGGTGCTGGACTTGCGCAACGATCCGGGCGGTTATCTGGATGCTGCCGTGGCCATTTCGGCGGCCTTTCTGCCCGAGAACGTGACCGTGGTGTCGGCCAATGGCCAACTCGACGAGAGCAAGTTTGTCTACAAGGCATCACCGCGCTACTACCAGCGACGCGGCGGTGCCGACCCGCTCAAACGGCTGGAAGAAGTCACGCGCGGCGCCCTCAAGTCCGTGCCACTGGTGGTGCTGGTCAACGAATGCTCGGCCTCTGCCAGCGAGATCGTGGCCGGCGCCCTGCAAGATCACCAGCGCGCCAAATTGCTCGGCAACCAGACCTTTGGCAAGGGTTCGGTGCAAACCGCGGTCTGCCTGGACTCTGCTTTCCGCATGGACAACTGCCCCACCGCGGCGCTCAAGCTCACGACCAGCCGCTACTACACGCCCAGCGGCAAGTCGATCCAGGCCAAGGGCATCGTGCCTGACGTGATGATCGACGAGAGCGCCAACGGCAACCTGTTTGCCGCCCTGCGCACGCGCGAAGCCGACCTGGAAAAGCACCTGTCCAGTGGTCAGGGCGAAGAGGTCAAGGACGCCGCCCGTGAAAAAGCCCGGGAAGACGCCCGCATCAAACTCGAAGAAGAAATGAAAAAGCCGGCCTCCGAGCGCCGGCTCCCCGAGCTGGGTTCGGCCAAGGACTTCCCGCTGACCCAGGCCTTGAACCAGCTCAAGGGCTTGCCGGTCATCGTCAGCAAGACGCTGGTCGAGCGGCCTGAAGCTGAAAAAGAAAACTAAGGGCTGGTCCATGACCGATGACGAGCTGCTGCGCTATTCGCGCCACATCCTGCTCAATGAAGTCGGGATCGAAGGCCAGGAGCGCATCCTGGCGGCGCACGCACTGATCATTGGCGCCGGCGGCCTGGGGTCCCCGGTGGCGCTGTACCTGGCCTCGGCCGGTGTCGGCCACATCACTGTGGTGGATCACGACACGGTGGACCTGACCAACCTGCAACGCCAGGTGGCCCACACGGTGGACCGCGTCGGCCACCCCAAGGTGCAATCCATCCAGACCGCCATTGCCCAGATCAACCCGGGGGTGCACGTGACGACGGTGCAGCAGCGTGCCGATGCCGCGCTCTTGAGCCAACTGGTGGCGCAAGCGGATGTGGTGCTGGACTGTTGCGACAACTTTGCCACCCGGCACGCCATCAACGCGGCTTGTGTGGCGCATAAAAAACCCCTGGTCTCGGGCGCGGCCATCCGCTTCGACGGCCAGCTCAGCGTGTACGACGCGCGCGACAGCTTGTCACCTTGCTACGCCTGTGTCTTCCCGCCCGAGGCTACTTTTGAAGAAACCCGCTGTGCCACCATGGGGGTCTTTGCGCCGCTGGTGGGCATCATTGGCACCATGCAGGCCGCCGAGGCCCTCAAGCTGATCAGTGGCGCCGGCCGAGCTCTGACCGGCCGCCTGTTGATGCTGGATGGCCGCGCCATGGAATTTACCGAAGTTCGCATCGGTCGCCACGGCGCATGCCCGGTGTGCGGCAGCCCCTCGCCCGAGCCTACCCCGGCTTGAACGCCTGACGCCCGGTCTGACAAGGGCCGTGACGCTTGCGAAAGTCGCGCGGCAACAGCGCCGCCGGATCGGCGAACAGCCCCAGCCTGGCCGCTTTTGCCGAAGCTTCCTGGACCGCATAAGGGCCCGGACTGCCGCGCCAGCGGCTTGACCAGGCATGGCCGGCGCCGACCAAAGCAGCCCCGACATCGCGCCCATCGACCTGCAGCCGGGCCAGATCACGGCCATAAGTGTCCTGAAAGTTCACGTTCACCTGCACCGGCTTGTTGACCACCAAGGCTTGCAGGGCGGCACGGGACGCCTCGCCACCCGGCTGGCACAACTCGGGCGCATCCAGGCCCAACAGGCGCACCTTGCGCGGTGCCACGCCCCGCCCGGCCTTGATCCACAGCGTGTCACCATCCGACACATGGGTGACCTCGCCCAGCCAGACCCTCGCCTGCGCGCAGGCGGGCAACAACAAACAGAGACAAAATATTTTTCGCCACATGGGAACCATCAGGCGCTCACGATCCAGCCTTCGAGCGGGTCCGTCCGGGAAGGCAAGCCGTACAGCGCGTCGCCCGCGTCATGGCGCGTTTGCGCCCAGGCTGCCTGCATCAGGCACAACACGGCGTCCAGCGCGTCACCTCGGGCATCGTCAGCCAGCGCATCGCGCTGCGCATGGGTGAGCTTGAGGCGCAAACCCAGCCGAGTGTGGCCCTGCTCCAATGCGGTGATCAGGTCCTTGCGGGCAATCAGGCGCTCGGGGGTCTGCCGCAGCTTGTCGTCCGACTTGTAACTGCGCTGGCCCAGCACCTCGCGCGCCAGCAGGCCGGGGTAGCCCTCCAGGGCGATTTTTTGAGGTGACTGACCCGTGTGCAAGCCCGGTAAGCTGGCCCCGGCTTGCAGCAACAAGGGCACCCCGGCATGCAGCATGAAGGCCACTGGCGGATTGACCCATTTCATGCTGGGACTCGATCCGGCGGGCCCATCGGTGGCGCGATGGGCAAATTTGCCCCCCACCGGGCGTTGGTCGCAAAAAGCCGCAAAGGCCTGGCGAATCTGGTCCCGGCTCAGCGCTGCGTAATGCGCCATGCAGGCGGCCCACTCCGTCGGCCAGCCCAGCGCTTGAACCAGTTCGCGTGGTAACCCGAACGGCAAATCGAAGGCGCCGACCCAGGCCTGATCCAGATTGAGCCAATCAGAAAAAGCGGGCAGGGAGGCAAAATGCGTCAGGCTGGTGAGCCGCACGCGCCCGTGGCACAGCTCGCCAGTGGCTAGAGCAATGGTCTTTTTGGGCGTCGGCGCGCTGGAAAAGTCACAACCCAGCAGCACCCTGGCAGACACGGATCAAACGCGGCCGATGATGGACGCGGTGGCGATCAGTTCTTCGAGCAGGGCCATGGAAACACGACCAGAGGCAGAATAGGGATCGAGTTCGGGCTTTTCGGCGTACTTGAGCAAAATCGACGCATTGATGCGGTTCATGTTGACCTCGCCCATGGTCCAGCCGGAAAAGCGACGCTCAGAGATCTCCTCATATTGCAGCAGCACCACATCCTTGTGGCGCGGATCGCGCTGAATATGACCATAGAGCTCACTGATCGCCATGCGCCCCCCCTCAATGGCCTGCAAAAAGATACCGCCACCGTAGCACAACACGCCGGTCACTCCGGTGCTGGGATTGTGGTTGCGCGACTGGTGCAGGATGGACTCAATGGCGTCAGGGCTGGTGTCCAGGGCCCGGCTGGCATACAACAAACGTACCAACATGCTTAACCTTTCTGGGGAATCAGAGACAAAAATTCGCGGCGCAAATTGGCGTCTTTCAGGAAACTGCCGCGCATCACCGAGTTGATCATCTTGCTGTCAACGTCCTTGACACCGCGCCAGCTCATGCAGAAGTGGCTCGCTTCCATCACGATGGCCAGGCCATCAGGTTGGGTTTTTTGCTGAATCAGGTCGGCCAGTTGCACCACCGCTTCTTCCTGGATTTGCGGACGGCCCATGACCCATTCTGCGAGCCGCGCATATTTGGACAAACCGATCACGTTGGTATGCTCGTTGGGCAGCACACCGATCCAGATCTTGCCCATGATGGGACAGAAATGGTGGCTGCAAGCGCTGCGCACGGTGATCGGGCCGACGATCATCAGTTCGTTGAGGTGTTCGGCATTGGGGAATTCGGTGATCGGCGGCGCCTTGACATAACGGCCCTGAAACACCTCCTTGAGGTACATCTTGGCGACGCGGCGCGCGGTGTCATCGGTGTTGTGGTCATGTTCGGTGTCGATCACCAGGCTGCCCAAAACACCTTTCATTTTCTCCTCCACTTCATCCAGCAGCAGCTCAAGCTCGCCTGGCTCAATAAAGTCGGCAATATTGTCATTGGCATGAAAACGCTTGCGCGCGGCCAGCACGCGTTCACGGATTTTGACGGAGACCGGTGTGCCTTCTTCGGCGGGGGCTGAATTCATGGATTAAGCAAGCTGTGATTGAATGTGAATCGATGTTAGCAGTCTTTTTCCAACGAGGTTATTTGCCTTAAGTTATTGTTAATAAACATTTAAGTGCTATTTAATTAATAGCGTTTTCCATTAATGAATAACAACACGCGCATCACGACATAAGCGGCCCTGTCGAGCAGGCGCTGGACGACCGGGCGGTTTGCGTACTCTGAGGGGTCAACACGCGTGCCTGCCACCGCCATGGCATGCTCCAGGCGCGCCTGCAAATTCTGCGCAAACGCCACGTCATCGACCACCACATTGGCCTCGCGCGCCAGCAACAGGCTCAAGGGATCGAGGTTGGAGGAACCCACGGTGGCCCAATGACCATCGATCACCGCGACCTTGGCATGCAGGAAACTCACCTGGTATTCGGTGATTTCTACACCGGCGGCCAGCAATTTGCCGTAGACCATGCGGGCCGCGTGGTACTGCATGAAGTACTCATAGCGCCCCTGCAGCAACAAGCGCACCCGCACGCCACGCTGGGCGGCATGCACCAGGCCCCGGCGGATTTTTCGGCCTGGCAAAAAATAGGCGTTGGAAATGATGATGTCATGCTGTGCCTCACCAATGGCCTGACGGTAGGCCCGCTCGATGCGGGTGCGATGCCGCACGTTGTCGCGCAGGATCAGGCCAGCCCGGGTTTGCGCCAATGCGCCAGCCACGCGGCCGTCATCGGCCGCCGGCACAGCATCCGGATCGGACTGGTTGGCCAAATGCAAGACTTGCCAGGCTGCCGCCAGATCGCCCCGGCGCACGATGCGCGTGGCCTGAAGCCGCCACCAGAACTGCAGCATGGCGGCGTGCGCGGACTCCACCAGCGGGCCGATCACGCGCACTGTAAAGTCAAATCGGGGAGCCTCCAGGGCACCGTGGTTGGGATCATAAAAATCGTCCAGCACATTGATGCCGCCACAAAAGGCCACGTGGCCATCAACCACGCACAGTTTTCGGTGCAAACGGCGCCAGCGGCTCGGAATAAAAATGCCGGTTCGCCCCAGCGGGGAAAAAATACGCCAGGCCACACCCGCTGCAGAAAAGCGGCTCATCCATTCCGGGCTCAGGCCATCGGTGCCGGCACCATCCATCACGACAAACACCTTGACCCCGCGCTGGGCGGCGCGCTCCAGCGCCTGGGCCACCTGGGCACCACTGGCTTCCACGCTGAAAATATAGGTTTCCAGGCGAATCTCATGCACGCTGCGATCCATGGCTTGCACCAGCGCCGGAAAGAACTCCTGCGAGCCCTGCAGCAAATCGACCTGGTGACCGGAAGTGAACATGGTGCCAATCAGGCCAGCGGAAGTGAAAACTCTGCGATCAGCGGCAGATGGTCTGACATGCGCCCCCAGATGCGTCCCCGCGGCACCACCAGGCCCATCGGCTTGAGACCGCGGGCAAACACGTAGTCGAGCTGTGCCAATGGCAAACGCGACGGGTAAGTGGGCTGCCGTGCGTCCCAGCTGTGCAGACCAGTCTGCGCCATCGCCAACTGAACGCTCTTGCCCCAGTCATTGAAGTCGCCGGCCACCAACAACGGGGCTGCAGCCGGAATTTCACGTGCAATAAAACGCTGCAACTGCGCCACCTGGCGCACCCGACTGGCCTTGACCAGCCCCAAATGCACCACCAGCACATGCACCACTTGCCCGTGCACATCCAGCGTCACGTGCAGGAAACCCCGCTGTTCCAGCCGGTGGTCCGACATGTCCTCATGCTGGTGACCCAGCACCGGCCAGCGTGACAACAAGGCATTGCCGTGCTCGCCATGGCGCGTGACAGCGTTGGTTCGGTACACCGCCTCGTAGCCTTGCGGTGCCAAAAATTCTGCTTGTGCCAGTTCTGGCCAATGCGGAAAACGCTTGGCCTCAAGACGGTTGCTGTGCCGCACCTCCTGCAGGCACACGACATCGGCATCCAGTGACTCGACCGCGAGACCGAGGTTGTGAATTTCCAGGCGGCGCGCCGGACCCAGCCCTTGCACCCCTTTGTGGATGTTGTAAGTGGCAACCCGGATGATGTTCATGGGCGTCTGACAGGGGATGCGAAGCGGGGCAACAGCAGGCAGGCCTCGGCATTCGAGGGCGAAAAACAGGCGGCTGCCGCCTCGCGCCAGGGCAGCCACTGGTAGGCGGTGTGCTCATGCGGGCTTAGGCGCACCGGGGTGCCTGGCGGCACCTGCAAACCAAACAGGTGCTCGGTGTTGCGCGTCACTCCGGGCGCGTAGCGATGGCGCCAACCGGGATAAATTTCATAGATGTTTTCAAGCTCCCAGTCCCGCAACTGGTCTGCCAAGGGCGAGTTCAGGCCGCAGTCAATGCCGGTTTCTTCCATCACCTCGCGACGGGCTGTTTCTGTCAATGGCTCCCCCGGGCTGTCTTTGCTGCCGGTGACCGATTGCCAGAAATCATCGACATCGGCGCGCTTGATCAGCAGCACCTCAAGCGCCGGCGTGTGGATGACAACCAGCACCGATTGGGGAATTTTGAACGTTAGGGAAGATTCAGTCACAGAGAACAATGATGCCAAATGGAACGGGCGCCAAATCAGCGCCCTTTCATTTTGCATCAAACCGATGTCGGCAAACTCAAACCGCTTTGGGCGCCTCGGGGGTACGCAGGCGAATATGCAACTCGCGCAACTGTTTCTCGTCCACCGGGCTGGGGGCTTGGGTCAGCAGGCACTGGGCACGCTGGGTTTTGGGGAAGGCGATCACGTCGCGAATCGACTCGGCGCCAGTCATCAGGGTCACGATGCGGTCCAGGCCAAAGGCCAGGCCACCGTGGGGCGGCGCGCCGTACTGCAGCGCGTCGAGCAGGAAGCCAAACTTCTGCTGTGCTTCTTCGGGCGTGATCTTGAGCGCGTCGAACACCTTTTTCTGCACATCCGCGCGGTGGATACGGACCGAACCGCCGCCCATTTCCCAACCGTTGAGCACCATGTCGTAGCCCTTGGAGATGCACTTGGCCGGGTCCGTGACCATCAGGTCTTCATGGCCGTCCTTGGGTGCGGTGAACGGGTGGTGCACCGCCATCCAGCGGTCGGACTCTTCATCGTGTTCGAACATCGGGAAGTCCACCACCCACAGCGGTGCCCAACGGTCCTCGAACAGGCCGTTTTTCTTGCCGAAGGCGCTGTGGCCGATCTTGATGCGCAGCGCGCCGATGGCGTCGTTGACAATTTTTTCCTTGTCGGCACCAAAAAACAAAATATCGCCGGCCTTGGCGCCAGTGCGTTTCAGGATTTCAGCCAGCGCCGCGTCATGCAGGTTTTTGACGATCGGGCTTTGCAGGCCCTCACGCCCATTGGTGACGTCATTGACCTTGATCCAGGCCAGACCCTTGGCACCGTAAATCTTGACGAATTCGCCGTAGTTGTCAATTTCACTGCGGGTGATCTCGGCACCACCGGGCACGCACAGCGCCACCACACGGCCACCCTTGGTGGTGGCGGGCGTGGAGAACACCTTGAAGTCGACATCGGCCATGACGTCGGTGAGTTCGGTAAATTCAAGCTTGACACGCAGGTCGGGCTTGTCCGAGCCATAGCGGCGCGCGGCTTCCTGGTAGCTCATGACCGGGAACTCGCCCAGGTCAACGCCCAGCGTGTTCTGGAACACGGTCTTGATCATGCCCTGGAACATGGCCCGAATGTCTTCTTCGTCCATGAACGAGGTTTCAATATCGATCTGGGTGAATTCAGGCTGGCGGTCGGCGCGCAAGTCTTCGTCGCGGAAGCACTTGGTGATCTGGTAGTAGCGATCAAACCCTGCCACCATCAGCAACTGCTTGAACAGCTGCGGGCTTTGCGGTAGCGCAAAAAAGTGCCCGTCATGGACCCGGCTGGGCACCAGGTAGTCACGCGCGCCTTCGGGCGTGCTCTTGGTCAGCATGGGGGTTTCAATGTCGACAAACCCGTTGGCGTCCAGGAACTTGCGCACTTCCATGGTCACGCGGTAGCGCAGCATGAGGTTGTTTTGCATGTAGGGGCGTCGCAAGTCCAGCACCCGGTGCGTCAGGCGCGTGGTCTCGCTGAGGTTTTCCTCATCCAGTTGGAACGGCGGCGTGACCGAGGGGTTGAGCACCTTGAGCTCATGGCACAACACTTCGATCTTGCCGCTCTTGAGGTTGGCATTGACGGTGCCGTCCGGGCGCGCGCGCACCAGGCCCTTGACCTGGATGCAAAACTCGTTGCGCAGGTCTTCAGCCACACCGAACATCTCGGCCCGGTCGGGGTCGCACACCACTTGCACGTAACCTTCGCGGTCGCGCACATCAACAAAAATCACGCCGCCGTGGTCACGCCGGCGGTTGACCCAACCGCACAAGGTCACGGTTTCGCCCATCAGGGCTTCGGTCACAAGACCGCAATAATGAGAACGCATCGCCATAAAACTGCTTTCTAAAACCACCTGGAACAAGTGGCGGGTTATCAAAAAATTACTTGGGTAACAGATCCGGCGCAGCGGGAGGCACCGAGCCCATCGAAATCACATAGGTCAGGGCTTCATCCACACTCATGTTGAGCTCGATCACATCACTGCGCGGCACCATCAGGAAAAAGCCACTGGTGGGGTTGGGTGTGGTGGGCACATACACGCTGACAAAGTCCGGACCCAGATGCTGCGCCACCTCGCCACCAGGCACACCGGTTTGAAATGCGATGGTCCAGGCCCCCTGGCGTGGGTACTGCACCAGCAGCGCCGTGCGAAAAGCATTGCCGTTGCTGGAAAACAGCGTGTCAGAAACTTTCTTGACACTGGTGTAGATGGTCTTGAACACCGGAATCTTGGTCTGGATGCGATGCCACTGCACCAGCCACCAGCGTCCCGCCACATTGGTCACCAGCGCACCAGTGAGCAAAAGACCGCCGAAGACCAGGATGACCCCGAGCCCCGGAATATGCTTGAAA
>JBASJO010000597.1:0-6549 GCA_049655365.1 Rhodoferax sp.
CTGAACAATCGTCCGACGCGGGCTACCAGGCTTTGGCGCGCTTGCGCCTGGCTGCCATTGCGATGGAATCGAAAAATTTCGACGAGGCTTTGAAGTTGCTGAACACGGGCCACCCTGCCAGTTTTGAAGCCCTGGTGGCGGACCGCAAGGGCGATGTTTTCATGTTGCAGGGTGACAAGCCCAAGGCGGTGGCCGAATATGAAAAGTCGTACCGTCTGTTTGACCCGCGTACCGAGTACCGTCGTCTGGTGGAGGTCAAGCTGAACGCCCTGGGGGTGGATGTCGGACCTCAAGATCAAGTAGTGGCCACTGCGGCCGGAAAGTAAAAATCATGGCAAATATGTGTTTCTTGGTCAGCGTGCGTCGCGTCCTGGTCCTTGCACTCGTCGGTGCCTTGACGGCCTGTGCCAGTGGTTCTGATGCCCTGAAACCAGCCGACCTGGGAGCCAATCCGGCCTTGCTGGGCGTGCGCACGGCCTGGACCGGCAAAATCGCCCCGGTTGACTTTCCCTTGCAGGCCAAGGTGACGGGTCAAACCGTGGCGCTTGCCGGCAATGACGGTGCCGTGCTGTCGTTTGATGCGCGCAGCGGCGCCGTGTTGTGGCGTACCGAGGTGGGTGGGCCCATTGCCGCGGGTGTCGGCAGTGATGGTCGTTTCAGCGCGGTGGTCACGCGTGCCAACGAGTTGGTGGTGCTCGAAGCGGGCCAGGTGCTCTGGCGTGCCGGTCTGACGGCGCAGGTGTTCACTGCACCGCTGGTGGCCGGCGAGCGTGTCTTTGTCTTGGGTGCTGACCGCATTGTGGCGGCCTTTGATGCCAGGAGCGGACGCAAGCTCTGGCAGCAGCAACGCCCCGGTGAAGCCCTGGTGTTGCGCCAGGCGGGCGTTTTGACGGCGGTGGGCAACACCCTGGTGGCAGGGTTGTCGGGCCATTTGGTGGGTATGAATCCTGTGAACGGAAATACCGTGTGGGACGCCACCCTGGCCGCGCCGCGCGGCACCAACGACATTGAACGCCTGGTCGATCTGGTCGGCGGCTTCAGCCGCAACGGCAACGAGCTGTGTGTGCGTGCTTTTCAGTCTGCGGTGGGCTGCGTCGATGCGCTGCGCGGCAGCGTGATCTGGAAACGTGCGGCCGCCGGTGCCGTGGGCGTGCATGGTGACGACACGCAGGTGTACGGGGTCGAAAGCGACAGCCGTGTGCTGGCCTGGCATCGTGCCAACGGTCAACCGGTCTGGACATCCGACCGGCTGCTTTACCGCAAGCTGAGCGCGCCGCTGGTGTTGGGCCGCTCGGTGGTGATGGGCGATGCCACGGGGCTGGTGCACTTGTTGTCACGCGCTGACGGCACGCCGCTGACCCGTTTGTCGACCGATGGTTCGGCCATCGAGGTCACACCGGTGGTTGCCGCAGGCACCCTGGTGGTGGTGACGCGCAATGGTGGTGTCTACGGCTTCCAGCCTGAATAAAACTGATTTTTCTCACGGACTTCACTGAATGAAACCTGTATTGGCATTGGTCGGGCGACCCAACGTGGGCAAGTCGACCTTGTTCAATCGGCTGACCAAATCGCGCGATGCCATTGTGGCAGATTACGCAGGTTTGACGCGCGACCGGCATTACGGCAACGGCAAACTTGGCAAGCATGAGTACATCGTGATTGACACCGGTGGTTTCGAACCTGACGCCAGTACCGGCATCTACAAGGAAATGGCCAAGCAAACCCGCCAGGCGGTGGCCGAGGCCGACGTGGTGATTTTTGTGGTCGACGCGCGGGCCGGCGTCTCAGCGCAGGACCATGACATCGCCAACTACCTGCGGCGCCTGGGCAAACCCTGCGTGATGGTCGCCAACAAGGCCGAGGGCCTGCTGGCCGGCGGCCAGTTGGTGGAGTTTTATGAACTCGGCTTTGGTGAAGTGCTCGCGGTGTCGGCAGCGCACGGCCAGGGCATTCGGGAGTTGCTGGATCAGGCCTTGTTGCCTTTGCAGCCCGCCGAAGACGAGCTTGTGGAGGCCGAGCAGCCCGGTGTTATCAAGCTGGCCGTGGCGGGTCGCCCCAATGTGGGCAAGTCCACCCTGATCAACGTGTGGCTGGGCGAGGAACGGCTGGTGGCCTTTGACTTGCCGGGCACCACGCGCGACGCCATCTCGGTGCCGTTCGAGCGCAACGGCCAAAAATTTGAATTGATCGACACCGCCGGCCTGCGTCGTCGTGGCAAGGTCTTTGAAGCTATCGAAAAATTTTCGGTCGTCAAAACCCTGCAGGCGATTGAATCCGCTCATGTGGTCCTGTTGCTGATCGACGCGACCCAGGGTGTGACCGACCAGGACGCCCATATTGCCGGCTATATTCTTGAGAACGGTCGCGCCGTGGTGCTTGCCGTCAATAAGTGGGACGCCGTGGACGAGTACCAGCGTGAGCTGGTCAAGCGCTCCATTGAAACCCGCCTGCCTTTTTTGAAGTTTGCCAACTTGCATTTCATTTCGGCACAAAAGCGCCAGGGCCTGGGGCCCTTGTGGGCTTCCATTGCGCAGGCCTACAAGGCGGCCACGTGCAAGATGTCCACCCCGGTGTTGACCCGTTTGTTGCTGGAAGCGGTGCAATTCCAAAGCCCGCAACGCGCCGGCATGTACCGGCCCAAATTGCGTTATGCCCACCAGGGTGGCATGAATCCGCCGGTCATCGTGATCCACGGCAATTCGCTGGAGCACGTGACCGATGCCTACAAGCGTTTCCTCGAAGGTCGTTTTCGCAAGGAATTTGATCTGGTGGGTACGCCGCTGCGCATCGAAATGAAGACCTCCAGCAACCCGTTCGCCGACAAGGTGAGCTGAGCGGGTTTGTTTTTGGGTGCCTCAGGGTTTCTTGGGGAAATAGCCCCGCCTCCTTCCGGAGGCGCGATGGCACTGTGGTATCGTTCCTCCTTCTTAAAATTCACAACACGGAGAATATCGTGAATAACAAAGGCCAACTCTTGCAAGATCCCTTTCTGAACGCACTGCGTCGGGAGCACATTCCGGTGTCAATTTATTTGGTCAATGGCATCAAGTTGCAAGGTCAGATTGAGTCGTTCGATCAGTATGTCGTGCTGTTGCGCAACACCGTCACACAAATGGTCTACAAGCACGCCATCTCGACCATCGTTCCGGGTCGGGCCGTGAACTTTGCAGTGGCCGAGGGTGAACAACCTGCAGCAGCCTGATCGCCCTGTCACCCCAACCTTGTTGGTGGGGGTCGATTTTGGTCTTCCCTTTTTTGATGCCGAACTCGAAGAGCTCGGTTTGCTGGCCCAGACTGCGGGTCTGACGCCGGTGGCACGCATGACGTGCAAGCGCAAGGCGCCTGATGCGGCGCTTTTTATCGGCAGCGGCAAGGCCGACGAGATCAAGCAACTTGCGATCCAACTCGGCGTGCAGGAGGTGCTCTTTGACCAAAGTCTGAGCCCCGCGCAGCAACGCAATCTGGAGCGCCACCTGGAACTCCCGGTCAACGACCGCACCCTGTTGATCCTGCAAATCTTTGCCCAGCGGGCGCGCAGCCACGAAGGCAAGTTGCAGGTCGAGCTGGCCCGTCTGCAGTACCTGAGCACGCGCCTGGTGCGGCGCTGGTCGCACCTGGAGCGCCAAAGCGGCGGCATTGGCATGCGTGGCGGTCCGGGGGAATCACAGATCGAGCTGGACCGGCGCATGATCGCGGACAGCATCAAGCGCATCAAGGAGCGCCTCGTCAAGGTCAAGCGGCAGCGCCAGACCCAGCGCCGCCAGCGCGAACGGCGCGACGCCTTCAACATCTCGCTGGTGGGCTACACCAACGCGGGCAAGTCCACGCTGTTCAACGCCTTGGTCAAGGCACGCGTGTATGCCGCCGACCAGTTGTTTGCCACGCTCGACACCACCACGCGACAGTTGTACCTGGGTGAGCTCGGGCGTGTTATTTCCCTGTCGGACACCGTGGGCTTCATCCGGGATTTGCCGCACGGTTTGGTCAATGCCTTTCAGGCCACCTTGCAGGAAGCCGTGGACGCAGACCTGCTCTTGCATGTGGTTGATTTTTCCAGCCCCAATCATCTTGAGCAGATCGCTGAAGTCCAGCGCGTGCTGGCTGAAATTGGCGCGGGCGACATTCCCCAGATGCTGGTGTTCAACAAGCTCGATCAGGTCGACCCGACCCTGCGTCCGCATGCGGCGCAAGACGTTTACGAGCTGGCGGGGGTGCCCACCCCGCGCATTTTTCTCAGTGCGCAAACGGGTGACGGCGTGGCCGTCTTGCGCCAGATGCTGGTTGACAAAATCCAGGCACCGCAAGAGACACCCGGGGATTCGTCAGATTTCCATGCAAGTCATGAGGCTGACCCTGATTTCGGCACAATAGAGTCAAAATAAATACGAGTGATTCGATGAAACTTCAACAACCGATTTTTAGTCTGGCTTTATTGCCCACGCGACTGCGTGGCATGTTCAACCTGAACGATCCACGTTGGGGACGTTCGGACGACGCTTCCGATGCAAGCGAGGGGCAGGGTGCGAAGCAGCCCCCCGAGCAAGCGCCCGATGCGCCGCCGCCCAATCCGGCGCCTTCCGGCCCCAGGCGGGGTGCCAACCAAGGACCGCCGGATCTCGATGAACTGTGGCGCGATTTCAACCGCAAGCTGGGCGGCCTGTTCGGCAATGTGAAGGGTGGCGGTCGTGGTGCCACGCCGATTCGTGGCGGAGGCACCGGCGGCGGTAATGGGGGCGGCACCGGCGGCGGTTTCCAACCCGACATGAAGAGCGCCGGGCTGGGCATGGGCCTGGTGGCGGGCGTTGCGGTGCTGATATGGCTCGGCACCGGCTTCTTCATTGTGCAGGAGGGCCAGCAAGCTGTCATTACCCAGTTTGGCAAATACAACAGCTCGGTGGGGGCAGGTTTCAATTGGCGCCTGCCGTATCCGATTCAACGCCACGAGCTCGTTTTTGTGACCCAGATCCGCTCGGTGGACGTCGGGCGTGACGTGGTCATCAAGGCCACCGGTCTGCGCGAGTCGGCCATGCTGACCCAAGATGAGAACATTGTCGAGATCAAGTTTGCCGTGCAATACCGCCTCAACGACGCGCGTGCCTTTTTGTTCGAGAGCAAGAACCCGGCCGATGCCGTGGTGCAGGCTGCTGAAACGGCGGTGCGTGAAGTGGTGGGCAACATGAGGATGGACAGCGCCTTGTCCGAGGAGCGAGACCAGATTGCGCCGCGCGTGCGTGCCCTGATGCAATCCATTCTGGACCGCTACAAGGTCGGTATCGAAGTGGTCGGCATCAACTTGCAGCAAGGCGGTGTGCGGCCTCCCGAGCAGGTGCAGGCGGCTTTTGACGATGTGCTCAAGGCAGGCCAGGAGCGCGAGCGTGCCAAGAACGAAGCCCAGGCTTATGCCAACGACGTGATTCCTCGTGCCGTCGGTGCGGCCTCGCGCCTGAAGGAAGAAGCTGACGCCTACAAATCACGCATCGTGGCGCAGGCCCAAGGTGATTCGCAGCGTTTCAAGTCGGTGTTGGCCGAGTACCAGAAGGCACCCCAGGTCACGCGTGACCGTATGTACATCGATGCCATGCAGCAAATCTATAGCAGCGTGACCAAGATCATGGTGGACTCCAAGCAGGGCAGCAATCTGCTCTACCTGCCGCTCGACAAACTGATTCAGATGACAGGTCAGGTGGCGCAGGAGACTGCCGCCATGCCTGCGGCGTCAACGCCCAGCCCGGCCAATGCAGCCGCCGCCATCACGGACGCCCGTGCCCGCGATGCGGCACGTGACCGTACCCGTGAAACCCGATAGGAGCCCGGCATGAACCGCCTAGGATTTGTTTTTTCAAGTGTTATCTTTGCGTTGGCTATTCTCAGTTCGATGCTCTTTGTGGTGGACCAGCGTCAGTTTGGTGTGGTGCTGGCGCTGGGGCAGATCAAGGAAGTGATCACCGAACCCGGCTTGAACTTCAAGCTGCCACCGCCCTTCCAGAACGTGTCTTACATTGACAAGCGCCTGCTCACGCTCGACAGCACCGACAACGAGCCGGTGCTGACCGCCGAGAAGCAGCGGGTGGTGATCGACTGGTACGTGCGCTGGCGCATTTCCGAGCCCACCGAGTACATCCGCAACGTCGGCACCACCGAGGCGGCCGGTGCCAGCCAGCTGAACCGCGTTGTGCGCAATGCGTTCCAGGAAGAAGTCAACAAGCGCACCGTCAAGGAGCTGCTGTCGGCCAAGCGCGAAGAAGTCATGCAGGACGTCAAGGCCGAGGTGCTGAGCCAGGTGCGCGGTGCCAAGCCCTGGGGAGTGGACGTGATTGACGTGCGTATTACCCGCGTTGACTACGTGGATGCCATCACCGAATCGGTGTACCGACGTATGGAGGCCGAGCGCAAACGCGTTGCCAACGAGCTGCGTTCCACCGGTTTTGCCGAGGGTGAAAAAATTCGTGCCGACGCAGATCGTCAGCGCGAGGTCACCGTCTCCAACGCCTACCGCGATGCGCAAAAATTCAAGGGTGAGGGCGATGCCGAGGCGGCACGCTTGTACGC
>JBASJO010000598.1:0-2931 GCA_049655365.1 Rhodoferax sp.
GGCTGAATTCCTGGAACGCACCGTCGGCCAGCACCCCGCCCCAACTGTCAAAAATCATCACGGCCTGGGCGCCGGCTTCGATCTGGGTGTTGAGATAAAGCGCCACCGCGTCGGCGTTGATCTGCAGTATCTTGTGCATCAGGTCCGGGCGGCTGTACATCATGGTCTTGACCAGGCGGTAGTCGTCAGAACCCGCACCTTCGACCATGTAGCACGCCAGCGTCCAGGGGCTGCCGCTGAAACCGATCAGCGGCACGCGGCCGTTGAGGGCTTTGCGGATGGAGGTCACGGCATCAAACACATAACGCAGCTTGTCCATGTCAGGTACCTGCAGCTTGGCTACAGCGGCTTCGTCACGCACGGGCGACGCAAACTTGGGGCCTTCGCCCAGCGCAAACGACAGCCCCAGGCCCATGGCATCGGGCACGGTCAGGATGTCACTGAACAGGATGGCGGCATCGAGCGGGAAGCGTTCCAGCGGCTGCAGCGTGACTTCGGTGGCAAAGTCGGTGTTGGTGGCCAAGCCCATGAAGCTGCCTGCCTTGGCGCGGGTGGCGCGGTATTCTGGCAAAAAACGCCCGGCCTGGCGCATCATCCAGATCGGCGTGTAGTCAGTGGCCTGGCGCAAACAGGCGCGCAGAAAGGTGTCGTTCTGGAGGGGGGCGAAAGAGGAGGAAGTGGACTTGGAATTCATGACGGGATTGTCGCATTGCGCCGCGACCATCAGGCGCCGGGGTGATCTGTTCGGTTGAAAAGCTTGCGGGTCAGACTAGAGCCGGGCCAGTGCGCTGCGTACCTCTGCCACTGACAGGATTTCTGACAGCACCACGGGCGCGCGGCCGGTCTGGTACAACACATACACTGGCACACCGTTGCGCCCCAACTGCGCCAGCGCGGCGGTGATGGTGGGGTCTCGGCGCGTCCAGTCGGCGCGCAACAGCGTCACATTTCTGGCGGCAAAGTCGGCCAGCAGTTCGGCGTTGGCCAGTGTTGTGGACTTGTTGTACTGGCAGGTCACACACCAGGCCGCAGTGAAGTCGACAAACACGGGGGCACCACTGACCAGTGCCTGATCCACTTTGCCTGGTGCCCAGGGCTGCCACAGCGCCGTGCTGGCTGCGGTGCTGTTACTTTCCAGGGGTTTGATGATGTTTTGGCCGATGGAGCCCGCTAAAAAAGCGAGCGCCGCCATTGAAAATGTTGCCAGCACCAGGCGACTGCGACCCCGCAAACCCAGCGCCCAGATGACCCAGGCCAGGCTCAGCAACAGTGCCAGCAGGCTGGCGGCGCCGTTGATGCCACTTTGCTGACCCAGCACCCAGAGCAGCCAGACCACGGTGGCAAATATCGGAAACGCCATGGCGTGGCGGAAAGTGGCCATCCAGGCTCCCGGGCGCGGCAGCAGGCGGGCCACTGCCGGTGACCAGCTGGCTGCCAGGTACGGCAGCGCCATGCCCAGCCCCAGAGTGGCAAAAATGGCCAGGGCTTGCGCGGCGGGCAGCGCCAGCGCCAGACCGAGCGAGGCGCCCATGAAAGGTGCCGTGCAAGGCGAGGCAATCACCACCGCCAGAACGCCCGACAAGAACGCATCCACCGACGGGTTTTTGGCTTCCAGCAGGGCTACGCTGGAGGGTACGAACTGGCCGAACTCAAACAAGCCGGCCAGGTTGAGGCCGATCACGGTGAACAACACGGCCAGCGCCGCCACCACGGCGGGTGACTGCAATTGGAAGCCCCAGCCCAACTGCTCGCCAGCGCCGCGCAGCGCCAGCATCAGGGCGCCCAGGGCGACAAAAGACAGCACCACGCCGGCGCTGTAAGCCAAGCCGCCGACGAGTTGACGGCGCTGGTTGGCGCCATGGCGGGCAAAGCCCACCACCTTGATGGCCAGCACCGGAAACACGCAGGGCATCAGGTTCAGGATCATGCCGCCCAGCAGGGCACCCAACAGCGCCAGCCAGAGCGAGGAGGGCAGGTTGGAGGTTGGTGCCAACGGCGGCCATGGTGTGGTTGCGGCCACCTCAGACGGTGCTGCCTGGGCGGGCCAGGTGCCCGCGACCTTGGCCTGGGTGACAAAGCCCACCTGTTCCTTGCCTGACTGCGCAACCAGCACCAGCGGCATGACGGTCGGGTCGCTGCTGCGGTGCCTGGCCATCGGCACCACTGCCGTCCACACGGCCCCCTGCCAGCTTTGCGTCCATTTGGCTGCGGTATCGATGATTTCCGGGGTTTCCGGGAAAAACTCCAGCGTTTGACCCTGCAGGCTGGCGGGCAGGCCAATCACCGACACCTTGAGCGTGCGGTCCTCAATGGCCACGCTACCGGCTTGCGGCAGCGCCTCGGGTTGCGCCTTGAAGGCGGCATCGAAAGCGGCGCCATGGATGGCGGTGGAGCCCTTGACGGGGATGCGCAGCACGAAGTCACCGTCTTGCGGGACACATTCGATCTTGCACACCAACCAGCTGGCTTGCAGCTTGATCTCCAGTTCGGGGTTCAACACGGAAGGCTTGAAGTCTGGCGTGATGGTCAGTGGTACCGGCAGCAGCACAGTATCTTTGTAACCATAGTTGGCCAGATTGCCGATCGGAATCTTCACAGGCAGCGGCCAGGCGATGTCGCCCGCCAGCACGCCGGCGGGCAGGGTCCAGCTCAGGCTGGTGGCCAGGCCGGAGTCGCCAGAATTCTTCCAGTAGGTGTGCCAATCTGGCTGGTGCTGTAGTTGCAGCCCGACCCAGACCGTTTTACCGGGGTCCACGCCATCGGGCACGTGCGCCATCAGTTCAGCCTGAACCTGCTCGGTGGTAAAGGTGTTCTTGGGGCTGTTCTGTGCCATGGCGGCGGTCGATAGCGCGAGGCTTGCCAGGAAAAACAGTGCAGAAAAAGGGCGCGTCAGATGTTTCAGGAGGGTCATGGTGCTGTGAGAGGCAGGAG
>JBASJO010000599.1:0-2607 GCA_049655365.1 Rhodoferax sp.
GCCCGCCGCCCTGGGCGGCGCCGCGCTCATCGTCGGCGCGGGGCTGGCGATTTTCTTCCACGAAAACCGGGCGCAGAGGCAGGCCGAGCTGAGCGAAAAAGTCGTGAGCGAGGTGTAAGGCTTCATCTTATCTCCCTCTGGAAGAGGGTTAAGGCGAGGGCTCTTGGCGCTACCTCATGCAGCGCAACCGGGCAGTGCTAAATATGTTGCTGCCAATTTTTTTCCGTGTCATTGCGCAAAACCTGCAACCAAGCAGCCCTGGTGCAGCCCAGCGGACAAGGCGACCTTGCACATTGGTGCAGTGGCTTCCATCCACCGCATCGGCACCAGCTTGAACGAACATTTGCTTTTTTAACGTGAAAGATCATCGTTATTGCGAACCCTTCGGCTGGCTCAGGACAGGCTGCAGTGAAGCAATCCATGGCCCCAGATTGCCTGGATTGCCGCGTCGCTGCGCGACTTTCCATGAACAGCTTGTCATTGCGGGCTACGACCCGCAATCCATGAACCCCGGACTTCCTGGATGCCGGGTCGAGCCCGGCATGACAACGCATGTTCAAGGTCCGTGTGCGGTAGCGGGCCGGATACGGGCGGCTCGCAATGACGTTTCTCTTTCATCACCCAGACACACGCTTTGGCGAGCGAAAGAATAATGTATTTTCTGAATAAAGAGTTTAGAATTGACACTAATGTTAGCCCGCCATCTGCAAAAACACCTTGAGACCTTGTTAACGCATTTCCCGTGCGTGGTGCTCACGGGCGTGCGCCAATGTGGCAAAACCACCCTGCTGCGCACCCTGGGCGACGACTGGCAACGCTTTGACATGGAAAACTCGGCCGACCGCCAGCAAGTGCTGGCCGACCCGGACCTGTTCCTGCGCCTGCACCCGCAAAAACTGATCGTGGATGAAGCGCAATTGGCACCGTCCTTGTTTGCAGCGCTGCGTGTGGCCATTGACAGCAATCGCTCGCAAAAGGGCCGGTTTTTGCTCTCGGGCTCCAGTTCACCCCAACTGGTGAGTCAGATTTCCGAAAGTCTGGCCGGTCGCGTGGCCCGGGCGGAAATGGCGCCCCTGTCTTTATCGGAAGCCTGGCAACAGGCGCCATCCAGGCTCTACGGCTTGCTCACCCAAGGCGCCCCGTTGGCAGACGTGATGGCAGCCGCCGCACCCAACTTGAGCGCACAACAGGTGAGTGACTACTGGTTTGCCGGTGGCTACCCCGAGCCCTGGTTAAGCACCAGTGACGAATTCCGCGCACTGTGGCAGCGCAATTACCTCGACTCGTATTTACTGCGCGACATCGCCGCCTTGTTCCCCGGGCTCAATCGGGATCGCTTTGGCCAATTCATCACCTTGCTGAGCCAGCATTCCGGCAACATCCTCAACAACGCCGATATCGCCCGAACCCTGGGTGTGAGCGAACCCACGGTGCGCGACTGGCTGGCCATTGCCAACGACACCTTCCTGTGGCGACACATACCCGCATGGGACCAGTCCACCACCAAGCAGTTGGTGAAACATCCCAAGGGCTATCTGCGCGACAGCGGCTTGCTGCATCGCTTGCTGCGCATTCCTGATGCGCACATGCTGCGGACGCATCCGGTGGCGGGCAAGTCGTGGGAGGGCATGGTGTTGGAGACGCTGCTCAGAGGGTTCGAAAATGCGGGGATTGACGTGCAGCCTTTTCATTACCGCACCCGTGGTGGTGCAAAAGTTGACCTGATCCTGCAGGGTCGGTTCGGCCCCAGTGACCTGCTGCCCATTGAAATCAAGCTCACCCAGCATGGCGACAAACGCGCGCTGCGATCGCTGTCGGAATTTGTCAGCTCACACGACTGCCCCTTGGGCCTGGTCATCAACAACGACGAACGCCCGCGCTGGCTGAATGAACGCATTCTGTCTATCCCGGCGGCCAGTCTGTAAGTCCTGCCATTCACCTTTTTACTCAAGTCCATCCACCCGCAAGCTGCAAACCCATGAAAAAACTTCCACCCCTCACCCTGCTGGCCACCACCCTGTTTTTGGCCGCGGCCAGCCACGCCGCCGACGCCACGCTGGACGCTGCCGCCAAGGAAGCCGGCGCCGTGGTCACCGCCAGCGGTCTGGTCTACAAGTCGGGCAAGGATGGCAGCGGCGCCAGCCCCAAGGCCAGCGACACCGTCAAGGTCAATTACCGAGGCACCTTCCCGGATGGCAAGGAATTCGACAGCTCGTACAAGCGCAACAAGGCGATTGAATTCCCGCTGGCCAACGTCATCCCGTGCTGGACCGAAGGTGTGCAGCGCATGAAGGTCGGTGGCAAGGCCAAGCTGACTTGTCCCGCGTCCATCGCCTACGGCGCACGCGGCGCCGGTGGTGTGATTCCGCCCAACGCCACGCTGCTGTTCGAAGTCGAATTGCTGGCCATCAACGGCAAATGAGACCCGGGCGAAATAACGCCCGATCGCATCAAAAGCCCTTGAAAAAGGGCGGCATGAGCCCCATTTTCAGCAGTGAAGCTTCGCAGCCACGGGGGCTGCGGGCCGCTCACCCAACGCACTGTTGAAGAAGGAGAATCTCATGAATGCACTGATGACACGCGGCGGTCTGTTTGACGACTTTTTCC
>JBASJO010000600.1:0-1814 GCA_049655365.1 Rhodoferax sp.
GAAAAAGGCTCGTCGAGCAACAGCGCACGCGGCTGGGTGATCAGCGCGCGTGCCAGCGCCACACGCTGCTGCTCGCCGCCCGACAAATGCCAGACCTTGTGCCGGGCATGGTCGGCCAGGCCAAACAGCGCCAGCATCTCCAGGGCTTTGACTCTGGCCTGGGACTTGTCCAGGCGCTGCTCGACCAGACCAAAGGCCACGTTGTCGAGCACATTGAGGTGCGGAAACAAGGCAAAGTCCTGAAACATCAGGGCGAAGCGGCGTTGCTCGGGTGGCAGCCGGGTGATGTCCTGGCCCTCAAACCAGACGCTGCCGCCCAAGGGGGACTGCAAACCCGCCACAATGGCCAGCAAGGTGCTTTTGCCGCTGCCTGACGGCCCCAGCAAAGCGACAATTTCACCCGCTTCGACCGTCAGATTGACGTCTTGCAGCAAGGCGCGCTCGCCATAGTTCTGGCTGATGTGGCGCAGTTCAAGCATGGCGCAATTCTCCCATCCGCGCGTTCCCTGCAGTTGGCTGACCGGGCACCTCACGCTCCGTCACCGGCCACTCGATCAGCAAAAAGGCCAGCAGCGCCAGCAGCATCAAGAGATTCGCCAGCACAAAGGCCTGGTCCAGGCTGGCGGCGCCCGGATGGCCCAGGCGCCGGTAGATCAGGGTGGTCAGCGTGGCCCATTCGGGGCGCGACAGAAACAGGGTCACGGCAAATTCGCCCAGCGCGGTGGCGGCGGCAAATGCCATGCCACGGCGCAAGGCCGGGCGCAGCAGCGGCAATGTCACGCGCCAGAAGGCCCGCTGCGGGCTGGCGCCCAGCGTGCGCGCCGCTTGCAGCACATGCGGCGGCAGGCTGTCCAGCCCCGCTGCCATGGACTTGGCGACAAAGGGGTAGGCCAGCACGGCATAGACCGCCAGCAGCAGCGGCAGGCTGGCGGTCCAGTCCGGGTACAACAGCAGCAGGCCAAACGCCACCGTGACCGGCGACACCACAAACGGCAAAAAGGCCGCGGCGCGCCACAGCACCGAGCGTTGCGCGGCCAGCGCGTGCAACACACCCAGCAGCGTGGCCAGCGCCAGCGCCATGGCAGAAAAGCGCAGCGTGTTCCACAGCGCCGCGCGCACCTCGGCGTCGAGCACGCTGGCCCAGGTGGTCCAGCCCGCTTGTAATGCCCGCCAGACGATCGCCAGCACCGGCAGCGCGCAAATGAAAAACAACACGCCCAGCGCCGCCAGCAAGGCCAGCCATTGCGCCATGCCTTGCGGCGGCCGGCGCAGCACGGGCTCAATGCGGCTGGGCGCGGCCAGACGTTTTTCCAGCAGCGCGTAGAGCAGCGCCACACCGCCGGTGAGCCCGAGCATCCACAGCGCCAGCACACTGGCCTGCCCCAATTGCAACTCGTGCGCCACCAGGGTGTAGATTTCGACCTCGACCGTGGCAAAACGCTGGCCGCCCAGCACCAGGGCCAGACCGAAACCGGCAAAACAGTACAAGAACACCAGGCACAGGCTCGACATCAGCCAGGGCGCAATGGCCGGCCACTCGATGCGCCAGAAGGCCCGCCACGGCGTGGCACCCAGGGACCGTGCCGCCGCCACCTGGCGCGCGTTGACCTGGCCCAGCGCGTCAACGCCGGCGCGCACCACCAGGCACAGGTTGAAAAACAGGTTGCCATACAGCAGCAGCCAGGGCGTGTCCTGCAAATTAACGCCAAGCCAGCCACTGAGCAGGCCGCGCGGCCCCCACAGCGCCAGCACGCCAAGCGCGGCCACCAGCGTCGGCACGACAAAGGGCAGCATCAGCAGGCGCAGCACCAGGG
>JBASJO010000601.1:0-2160 GCA_049655365.1 Rhodoferax sp.
AGCTTCTTCTGGTCCAGCGCCAGGTTCTCGTAACCCCAGCGCGCCTGCTCACCCGACATCCACTTGCCCTTGCCAAAACGCTCCTGCGCGCGGCGCACACCCTCGACCGCAAACATGGCGCTGATGGCACCGCGCATGTAAAGCACCGAACCCACTTCTTCTCTGGGGCCAGTGCCCTGACCCTTGTCGTGCACCTTGACCAGCATCTCCTTGACCACGGCCGAATTAGGCTCGGCACCGTGCTGCATGGTGACCGCGCTGTAGCCCTTGGCGCCTTCACCCACGTCTTTCACATCGGGCTCGGCACCCGACCACCAGACGCCATACATTTTGTCGCGCGGGTAACCCGTGGCTTGGGCTTCCTTGAGCGAGGTGGAGTTCATCACACCCCAGCCCCACAGCAACACATAGTCGGGGCGTGCCTGGCGCACCTGCAGCCAGGTGGCTTTTTGCTCTACACCGGGGTGGGCCACCGGCAGCAGTTGCAGGTTGAAACCGTGCATGGCGGCGCGCTCCTGCAGCAGGGCAATGGGCTCTTTGCCATAGGGAGAATCGTGGTACACCAAGGCGATTTTCTTGCCCTTGAGCTTGTCGAATCCGCCTTCTTTCTTGGCAATGGTTTGCACCAGCACGTCAGCGGCCAGCCAATAAGTACCGGCGATCGGGAAGTTCCATTTGAAGACCAGACCGTCCTGGCTTTCGCTGCGGCCATAACCCGCCGTGATCAACGGAATCTTGTCAACCGGGGCTTTTTCGGTCAGGGCAAAGGTGATGCCAGTGGACAAGGGCTGAAACACGGTGGCGCCGCCATGTTTGCCTTTCAGGCGCTCGTAGCATTCCACACCGCGGTCGGTGGCGTAGCCGGTTTCGCACTCTTCGTAAATGATCTTGACGCCATTGATACCACCGCGGGCGTTCACCAGCTTGAGGTAGTCAGCGTAGCCGTTGGCCCATGGCACGCCGTTGGGGGCGTAGGCGCCGGTGCGGTACGGCAAACCGGGGAAAAACTGTTCCTTGGCTTGAGCAAACGCCGTGGCGCCCACCGAGGCCATAAGAGCCGCTAACGCAATGTGTTTAATTTTCATGCAAGTCTCCTGGTTGTAATGCACCGCAGTGCTTTGGTTAACGAAAAACGAATCCACGACGCCATCAATGCGGGAATGGCCACAGGCGCAGTTTCTGCTTGGCCGTAGACCACAGTTTGGCCAGCCCATGCGGCTCCACAATCAGGAACCACACGATCAGCGCGCCAAAGATGATCAGCTCGGCATGGGAAATGCCAGAGGTTGAAATTTCTATGCCAAACAGGCTGCCCAACATTGGCAAAAACTGGTTCAGAAAAATTGGCAGCACCACAATGAAGGCAGCGCCAAAAAAGCTGCCCATGATGGAGCCCATGCCGCCAATAATGACCATGAACAGCAACCGGAACGACAGGTCCACCGAGAACGCGGCCGGTTCCCATGAGCCCAGGTGCACGAAGCCCCACAAGCCGCCCGCCACACCAATGATGAACGAGCTGACCGCGAAGGCCGTGAGCTTGGCGTACATGGGACGTATACCGATGACGGAGGCGGCCACGTCCATGTCTCGGATCGCCATCCACTCGCGGCCAATGGCGCTGCGCACCAGGTTCTTGGCCAGCAGCGCCAGCACCACCAGGATCACCAGGCAAAAAAGGTACTTGGAAATCGGACTGGCAATCGGGTAACCCAGCACCTGCAGGTTGGACACCGACACCGACCCCGAGGTGCTGTTGTTGGTGAACCAATTGATGCGCAAAAACATCCAGTCACTGAAAAATTGTGCCGCCAACGTGGCCACCGCCAGGTACAAGCCCTTGACGCGCAAGCTCGGCAGACCAAACAAGATCCCGAACGCCGAAGCACACAGCCCCCCCAACAGCAAGGCCAGCAGCACCGGCATGCCTTCGATGCGGACAAAGAAATTAAAAGCCGCATAGGCCCCCACGGCCATGAAAGCACCCGAACCCAGTGAAATCTGGCCGCAATAGCCAACCAGAATATTCACCCCCAGGGCCGCCAGCGACATGATCAGAAACGGAATCAGGATGGCCCTGAACATGTACTCGCTGGTGACCATGGGCACCACCAGAAATGCCGCAGCAATCAACAGCAACACTGCCACCCGGTCCTGGGT
>JBASJO010000602.1:0-12886 GCA_049655365.1 Rhodoferax sp.
GGCGCGCGTCGCGGTGCGGGCATGGGCGGCGAAGGCGGCGTGGTGCCGGGCGCCTGCTGCTGCGCTCGCGCGCTTCTGCGCGGCTTGGCGCCGGCCAGCGTGACAAAGCTGGGGCAAAAGCCGTTGACGCATTGGGTGTCCTTGTTGCAGGACGACTGGTTGATCTGGCGCTTGCGGCCGAGTTCGGTCTCCAACGGTTCGATTGAGATGCAGTTGGACTGCACCGAGCAGTCGCCGCAACCCTCGCACACCGCTTCGTTGATGAAGGCGCGCACATCGGGGTCGGCCAGTGTGCCGCGCTTGCGACGGCGCCGCTTCTCGGCGGCACAGGTCTGGTCGTACAGCAATACGGTGACGCCAGCGGTGTCGCGCAGCTTGCGCTGCAAACGGTCGAGCTCGTCGCGGCCGTGCAGCGTGACCCCCTTGGGGAAGCCCCCGTTGGGCGCCGCCATCGCCCGGTACTTTTCCGGATGGTCCGACACCACCACCACCTGGTCCACACCCTCGGCCAGCAACTGCGCCACGATCTGCTGCGGCGTGAAGGTGTCCGAAATGGCCTGACCACCGGTCATGGCCACGGCGTCGTTGTAGAGCAGCTTGTAGCTGATGTTGGCCTTGGCATACACGGCGGCCCGCACTGCCAAAACCCCCGAGTGGTGGTAAGTGCCGTCGCCCAGGTTGGTAAAGACATGGGGGCGGCTGGAAAAATTCATGGCGCCGAGCCAGCTCACGCCTTCGCCGCCCATCTGACTGAAGGTCTCAGTCTGCCGGTCCATGAACAGGGTCAGCCAGTGGCAGCCGATGCCGGCCAGGGCGATGCTGCCCTCGGGCACCTGGGTCGAGCTGTTGTGCGGGCAACCCGAGCAGAAATACGGCGTGCGTGCCGCCAGCGCCGGAGCAGCTTGCAGTGCCCGTGTTTTGGCTTGCAGCAGCGCGAGCCGGGTTTGCGCCGCCGGGCTGCTGACCAATTCCGGGACGCTTGAAGCCAGCACCTGGGCCAGCAAGGCCGGGCTGGTTTCGCCATGCTGCGGGATCAGCGTGTGGCCATCGCGCCCGAGTTTTCCCAGCACCGCAGGGCAGGGCGCGCTGCCAAACAGGATGCTCTTGACCTGGTCTTCGATCAGTCCACGTTTTTCTTCCACCACCAGCACCGTGTCCAGGCCTTGGGTGAATGCCTGAATCTGTGGTGCGTCCAGCGGGTAAATCATGCCTAGCTTGAGCAGGCGCACGCCGTGCTGTTCAAGATCCTGCTCGCTTAAGCCCAGATCATGCAGCGCCTGCATCAGGTCGGCCCAGGGTTTGCCAGCCGAGATGATGCCGATGCGCGCCCCGGTGCTGGCGCCACGGACCAAGTTGATGCCGGAAAAGCGCGCGAAGGCTTTGGCGCGCGCCAGTTTGACTTCGTACAGACGGCGTTCCTGCTCGACACGGTTGTCGGGCCAGCGGATGTGCACGTCGGCGCCTTGCTGAAGCTCGGGCCAGTCGGCGCGCACGCGGTCAATGTCCAGGTCCACAATGGCCGAGCTCTCGGCGATGTCGGTTACGGCCTTGTAGCCCACCCAGCAACCGCTGTAACGGGACAACTCGATGCCCATGACGCCGAAGTCGAGCATGTCCTGCACGCTGGCGGGGTAAAGCACCGGCATGCCGACCGAGACAAAGTCATAGTCGGAGCAGCCGGTCACGGTGCTCGACACCGCATTGGGATCGTCCCCGGCAATGGCCAGCACGCCACCCTGGGCTGCGCTGCCGGCCTGGTTGGCATGGCGCAGCACGTCGATGCTGCGGTCGACCCCGGGCGCCTTGCCGTACCAGAGCCCAAAGACGCCATCAAACGCGGAATCGCCCAGCAGGTGCACCTGCTGGCTGCCCCAGACGGCGGTGGCGGCCAGCTCCTCGTTGACACCGGCCTGAAACTTGATGTTGCGCGCGTCCAGGTGGGCCTGGGCGGCCCACAACGCCATGTCGTAGGTGCCGACCGGCGAGCCGCGGTAGCCCGAAATGTAGCCACCCAGTTTTTTGCCCGCGCGCGCGCCGCGCTCGTGCAGGGTCAGGGGCAGCCGCACCAGCGCCTGCATGCCGCTCATGAAGGCCTGACCCTGGGTGTTGACGTACTTGTCGTCCAGCGAGACATCGGCAAGGGGCGGGTTCATTTGGTTCATGGGCAGCGTTCGCAATCGATTTTTAAAAGCACGAACCGATGGTGCCACAGTCCAGACCGATGTCAGGTCACCAGCAGCGTTCCCGGGCACTCCAGAGTGCCGCGAATTTGCTGGATGAATTCGGCCGCATTCATACCATCCACCACCCGGTGGTCGAACGAACTTGAGATGTTCATCATCTTGCGCGCCACCACCAGGCCGCCCCTGATCATGGGCCGCTCGACGATGCGGTTCGGGCCGATGATGGCGACCTCGGGGTGGTTGATGACGGGGGTATGGGCAATACCTGCCAATGGCCCCAGGCTGGTCACGGTGAGGGTCGAGCCGCTCAGTTCCTCGCGCGTGGCTTTGCCGCTGCGGGCGGCTTCGGCCAGCCGCAATATTTCTGCGGCGCAGGCCCAAAAATCGAGGGTTTCGGCGTGCCGGATCACCGGCACCATCAAGCCGCCGCTGGTCTGCGTGGCCAGCCCCAGATGCACCGCGGCAAAGCGCGTGACCACGGCCGATTCGTCGTCATAACGGGCGTTGACCTCGGGGTGCTCCCGCACCGCCAGCACGATGGCACGGATCAAAAACGGCAGCAGCGTGAGTTTGCCGCGGCTGGCACCGTACTGGGCGTTCAGGCGCGCGCGCAGGTCTTCGAGCTCGGTCACGTCGACTTCTTCGACATAAGTGAAATGCGGAATGCGGCGTTTGGCCTCCTGCATTTTTTGCGCAATCTTACGGCGCAGGCCAATGACCGGAATGGCTTCCTCAAACGTGCGCTGCGCATAGCGCGCATCGCTGGCTGGCTTGCCCGGGATGGTGTTGCCGCGTTGCGCGTGTGCGTCCAGGTCGGCCTGCGTGATGCGCCCGGCCGGGCCGGTGCCCTTGACACTGGCCAAGTCAACGCCGAATTCCCAGGCACGGCGGCGCACGGCGGGGGCGGCGATGGGTTTTGGACCCTGTGGGGCGGACTTCAGTCCGCCATGGTCGACTGAAGTCGACCCTACAACAAGGAGGTCGTCACTGCGAGCGAAGCGCGGCAGTCCATGCAGTCCGGAAGTCATGGATTGCTTCACTTCGTTCGCAATGACGGGGCTAGTCGTGGCCAGGCCGTCAGGCCGTGGCGTTTCGCTGCCGGCGGCATCCACCACCTCAATGTGAATGATCTCGGTGCCGACGGCCACCACCTGACCTACAGCCGCATCGAGTGACCGCACGACGCCGGCCACGTGCGACGGAATCTCGACCGTGGCCTTGTCGGTCATCACGTCGGCCAGGATCTGGTCCTCGGCCACAGTGTCACCGACCTGCACATGCCAGGCCACCAGTTCGACCTCGGCAATACCTTCACCAATGTCGGGCATCTTGATGCTTTGAATGCTCATCTCAGGCCTCCATCACGCGTTGCAGGGCGGCGCCCAGGCGCGCCGGGCCCGGAAAATACGACCACTCCTGGGCGTGCGGGTAGGGCGTGTCCCATCCGGTCACACGCTCGATCGGCGCTTCGAGTTGGTAGAAGCAATGCTCCTGGATCAGCGCGCTGAGTTCCGCCCCGAGGCCATTGGTGCGCGTGGCTTCGTGCACGATGACACAACGACCGGTTTTCTTGACCGAGCGAATGAGCGTGTCGAGGTCCAGCGGCCACAGGCTGCGCAGGTCGATGATTTCGGCATCGATGCCCGACTCTTGTGCGGCGGCCTCGGCCACGTGCACCATGGTGCCGTAGGCAATCACGGTCACGGCGCTGCCTGGCCGCGTGATGCGCGCGCTGTCCAGTGGCACGGTGTAATAGCCTTCAGGCACTTCACCCAGCGGGTGTTTGCTCCAGGGCACCACCGGTCGCTCGTGGTGGCCGTCGAACGGGCCGTTGTAGAGCCGCTTGGGCTCCAGAAAAATCACAGGGTCGTTGTTTTCAATCGAGGCGATCAGCAGGCCCTTGGCATCAAAAGGGTTGGACGGCATCACGGTGCGCAGGCCGCAGACCTGGGTGAACATGGCCTCGGGGCTCTGGCTGTGCGTTTGCCCGCCGTAAATGCCGCCGCCGCAGGGCATGCGGATGGTGATGGGGCAGGTGAAGTCGCCCGCCGAGCGGTAGCGCAGGCGCGCCGCCTCGGACACGATTTGGTCGGTGGCTGGATACACATAGTCGGCAAACTGGATCTCGACCACCGGGCGCAGGCCGTAGGCCCCCATGCCGACCGCCGTGCCGACAATGCCGCCCTCGGAAATGGGGGCATCGAACACGCGTTGTTTGCCGTGTTTTTGCTGCAGCCCCTCGGTACAGCGGAAGACGCCGCCAAAGTAGCCCACGTCCTGGCCGTAAACGACCACATTGGGGTCGCGTGTCAGCATCACGTCCATCGCCGAGCGCAAGGCCTGGATCATCGTCATGGGCGTCGTGTTCATGGTGTTGGTGGCGCTCATGATCAGGCTCCCAGTCCGTGTTGCAGTTCCTGACGCTGACGCACCAGGTGTGCCGGCATTTGTTCGTACACGTCCTCGAACATGGTGTCCACACTCTGACCGTGGGCGTCGGCCAGCGTGCCGTACTGCTCGGCCTCTTTTTGCGCGGCGGCCACTTGCGCCTCCAGCGCTTTTTTGCTGGACTCGTGTTCTTCGTCTGACCAGGCACCGAGTCCGATCAAATGTTTCTTGAGGCGCTCGATCGGGTCACCCAGCGGAAAACGCGCGGCGTCGTTGGCGGGTCGGTATTTGCTCGGGTCGTCGCTGGTGGAATGGGGTCCGGCGCGGTAGGTCACCCATTCGATCAGGGTCGGGCCAAAGCTGGAACGGGCGCGCTCCAGCGCCCATTTGGAGGCGGCATAGACCGCCAGGAAATCGTTGCCGTCGACGCGCAGCGAGGCAATGCCGCAACCCGCGCCGCGCGCCGCAAAGGTGGTGCCTTCACCGCCGGCAATGGCCTGGAAGGTGGAGATGGCCCACTGGTTGTTGACCACGTTGATGATGACCGGCGCACGGTAGACGTGGGCGAAGGTCAGAGCGGTATGAAAGTCGGCCTCGGCGGTGGCGCCGTCGCCAATCCAGGTGGAGGCCACCTTGTCGTCGCCCTTGATGGCGCTGGCCATGGCCCAGCCGACGCCCTGGATAACCTGGGTGGCGAGGTTGCCCGAAATCGAGAAAAAGCCCTGCTTCTTGCTGGAGTACATCACCGGCAGTTGCCGCCCCTTCATGGGGTCGCGCGCATTGCTGTAGAGCTGGCAGATCATGTCGACCATGTTGTTGTCTTCGCGCGCCAGCAGCAGGCCCTGCTGGCGGTAGGTCGGGAAACACATGTCGCCGTCGCCAATCGCCAGTGCGTGGGCGCAGGCAATGGCTTCTTCACCCAGGCATTGCATGTAAAAAGACATCTTTTTCTGGCGCTGAGCAATCAGCATGCGGGCATCGAAGGCGCGCGTCAGCAGCATCGCGCGCAGGCCGCGCTGCAGCAGCGCCACATCCATTTGCGGCACCCAGGGGCCGACGGCCTGGCCGTTGTCGTCGAGCACGCGGATCAGCGCAAAGGCGAGGTCGTTGGTCTGCGCCGCCGCCACATCGACCGGCGGGCGGCGTTTGGCGCCAGCAGCGGACAAAGGGAGGTAAGAAAAGTCGGTGTCGTGGCCGGGACGCCCGGTGGGTTCGGGTACGTGCAGGTGCAAAGGCTTGCGCTGTGGCATGGGGTCAATCTCCTGGCGGACTTGTGATCCAACAAAGAATACGTGGAAAGTGGCCGCAAGTGCATCGGGTAAAGCACCTAGGCCAGTTCATTCTGCCAAATGCCGCGGGATCACCGCGGCGTTGGGCATTAAGGCAAATCATAGCCGATGGGCACCGACCCATCACCAGTCTGATTTGTGAGGATTTGCGCGCTATTGCCCACCTGCTATAGAGTTCGCATTTAAGCTCACGGCTTTTCAACCCAAGGAGACCGCAGATGCTGAATCAGGATCAATCCCAAGACTTTGACGCCTTGCTGCCAGGCCAATCCACCGTGAATGGTGCCAGCCGCCGCACCGCCTTGAAAGTGGCCTTGGGCGTGGGTTACGCCGCCACGGCCATGCCGATCATGGCGCAAACGGCCATCAAAACACCCAGCGACGGGTTGACCACGGGCGAATCAACTTTCACTGTGGACGGCTTTTCGGTGCCGTTTTTCCATGCTGCCCCCGCCGGCAAGAAGAACCTGCCGGTGGTGCTGGTAATCCAGGAAATTTTTGGCGTGCATGAGTACATTGCCGACACCTGCCGTCGCTTTGCCAAGGCCGGTTACCTGGCGATTGCGCCCGAGATGTTCGCACGCCAGGGCGACCCCAGCAGCTACGGGGAAATGGCCAAACTGATGGCCGAAGTGGTCTCCAAAGTGCCTGATGCGCAAGTGATGAAAGACCTGGACGGGGCCGTGGCCTGGGCTGGTGCCAACGGCGGCAACCTGAAAAAAGTGGCGATCACCGGCTTTTGCTGGGGTGGCCGCATCACCTGGCTGTATGCCGCACAAAGCAAGAACGTCAAGGCCGGTGTGGCCTGGTACGGCCGTCTGGTGGGCAATGCCACCGCGCTCACCCCCAAGCACCCGCTGGACCTCGCAGCCAACCTGAATGCCCCGGTGCTGGGCTTGTACGGTGGCCAGGACGGCGGCATTCCGCTGACCACGGTCAACCAGATGAAGGATGCCATGGCCGCTGCCAAGGGCAACGCCGCTGCCCAGGCCTCGGAATTTGTGGTGTACAAGGACGCGCCCCACGCCTTCCACGCCGACTACCGCCCGAGCTACCGCAAGGACGCCGCCGAAGACGGTTTCAAGCGTGCGCTGGCCTGGTTCAAAGCCCATGGCGTAGCCTGAAGCCTTGCGGGTCAGACCACTCGCGCAGCGACGTGCTCTGACCCCAACTTATTAAGATTGCGCGACCGGCCGGCTGCGGTCACTGCACCACTCGCTCCAACTGCCGGCATACAGCGCGGCGCGGCCCAGGCCGGCCACTTCCATGGCGATCAGGTTGGGCAGTGCGCTGACGCCGCTGCCGCAGTGGTGCACCACGCTGGCCGGGTCGCGGCCAGCCAGCAGGGCGTCAAATTCGGCCCTGAGTTGTGCAGCCGGTTTGAAACGGCCGTCCGGTCCGATGTTGTCGGAGAAAAGGCGATTCAATGCACCCGGAATGTGACCGGCCACCGGGTCGAGCGGCTCGACTTCGCCCCGAAAGCGCGGTGCCGCACGCGCATCCAGGATGGTCTGGTCACGGCGACCCAATTGGTGAAGCACTGTCTCGGTGCTGGCCAGCAGCGCCTTGGGCGCGCTCAAGGGGTAACTGCCAGCGGGTCGCGCCTGCTTGATGCCGGCATCGACCGCTCCCCCTGCCGCCACCCAGGCCTGCAGGCCGCCGTCCAGCACCGCCACCGCTTCATGGCCCAGCCATTTCAGCATCCACCACATCCGTCCGCAGTAATTGGCGCCCTGGCGGTCGTACACCACCACCTGCATGTCTGGTGTCAAGCCAACGCTGCCCAGCCAGGCGGCGACGGCCTCGCGCGCGGGCAGGGGGTGGCGGCCGCCCCTGGCGGCGGCGGGTGCGCCGTTGGCGCTCAGGTGGCGGTCGAGGTCGGCGCGCACGGCACCCATCAGGTGTTGCTCAAGGTATTGAGCATCGCCGCCAGTGGGTTGCATCAACTCGAAACTGCAGTCGAACACCATCAGCGGCTGGCCGCTGGCCATCAGGGTTTGCAGTTGGGGGGCGGAAATCAGGGTGCTGTACATGTTGGCTCCTTGGTGTGTCACGGGTGACTGATCAATGTTCTTCGGCGGGTGTGTCGGGCAGGGCGCGGGTGCGCAACACGGTGCCGGCAACGCCGCTGGCCACAATCAGCGCCATACCCGCCCAGCCCATCGGGGCGATCTGGTCGCCAAACAGGAACAGGCTGTAAAAGGCAGCAAAAACGATCCCGGCGTATTGCAGGTTGGCCACCAACAGTGTGGCACCGCGGCTGAAGGCGCGCGTCATGGCCCATTGGCCTAGCGATGCCAGCACGCCGATCGGGATGAGCCAGGCTGCTGCCTGCCAGCTCACCCGATCCCAGGGCGTGAAGCCGTCCCACAGCACCCCCGCCAGCCCGACGAGCGCGGTACTGAAAGCAAAGTAAAACACGGTGCGGCCTTCGGGCTCCCCGACCTTGCCTAAAGCGGTGACCTGCATGTAGGCCATGGCCGCGCCCATGCCTGACAGCAGTCCTACCAGGCCGGCAAACAGCTGGTTCTGGTCGAGTGTGGGGCGCAACATCATCACCACGCCGGCAAAACCGGCCAGCACCGTGGCCATCAGGGCGCCCTGGCGGCTGCTCTTGCCATACAGCAGGGCGCCGCCCACCACAAAAGCCGCCACCCAGACGCCGCTCATGTAATTGAGCGTCATGGCGGTCGCCAGCGGCAAGTGGGCAATGGCATAAAACCAGGAGGCCAGCGAAAACACGCCAATCACGGCACGCCAGGCGTGCATCATGGGCACCGGCGTGACCAGTGGTGTGCCTCTTGCGCGCAAGACCAGCACCATGAAAATGACGCTGACCAGGCCGCGGTAAAACACCAGTTCGGGCAGGCTGAAACTGCTTGAGGCCACTTTGATGCCGACCGCCATGGTGGCAAAGAAGAAGGACGCCAACACCATCCAGAGCGCTTGCATGCTTACAGGCCTTCTGGTCCCATTTCGCGGCGATACCAGTTGTGAAAGTGCTGCATGCCGTCTTCCATCGGGCTCTGGTAGGGTCCGACCTCGTTGTCGCCGCGCGCCAGCAGGGCCCGGCGCCCGGCGTCCATGCGCTCGCCAATCTCGTCGTCTTCGAGGCAGGTTTCCATGTAAGCGGCCTGCTGGGCCTCGACAAATTCGCGCTCGAAGGCGGCAATTTCCTCGGGGTAGAAAAATTCCACCTGGTTCAGTGTCTTGTCAGGGCCCATCGGGTGCAGCGTGGACACCGTGAGCACATGCGGGTACCACTCGACCATGATGTGCGGGTAGTAGGTGAGCCAGATCGCGCCGCGCTCAGGCAGCGTGCCGTTGCGGTAGCCCAGCAGGGCATCGTGCCAGCGCTGGTAGGTCGGCGACCCGGGTTTGCCGAAGGCTTTGGAGACGCCCACGGTTTGCACCGAAAACTGTTCGCCAAACTGCCAGCGCAGGTCGTCACAGGTGACAAAGTGGCCCAGCCCGGGGTGGAACGGACCCACGTGGTAGTCCTCCAGATAGACCTCTATGAAGGTTTTCCAGTTGTAGTTGCACTCATGCAACTCCACCTTGTCGAGCACATAACCCGAAAAATCCAGTGCGCTTTGCTCGCCCATGCCGGTCAGGTCGGCGGCAATGTCGCGGCCGTTGTCTTCAAAGAGCAGGCCGTTCCATTGGCGCAGCGGGTAGTTGGCCAGGTTCAGGCAGGGGTCGGTGGGGAAGTGGGGCGCGCCCATGAGCTTGCCCGCGGGTGTCTGGCCGCTGCGGTCACCGGCGCTGTAGGTCCAGCGGTGGATCGGGCAGACGATGTTGCCGGCCGAGGCGTCTTGTAGCGAACCCCGTCCCTTGAGCATGATGGCCTGGCGGTGCCGGCAGACGTTGGAGATCAGCTCGATGCCATTGGGCGTGTGCACCAGCGCGCGGCCCTCGGCTTCGTGCGCCAGCGTGGCGTAGTCGCCCACGTTGGGCACACTGGCGGCGTGACCCACATAGCGTGGTCCCCGCTGGAAAAGTTGCTGCACTTCGCGCTGGTAAAGCGCGGGATCAAAATAAGAACTAACTGGTAGTTGGCCGGTGGCCTGCTGCAGTTGAAGACTTAAATCAGACATGGGTGACCTGACCTGAGGGCTCGTTCATGAATAAGCTGTGCATTTGACCGTCGGATTTGGGCGCAATGCTAGGCGCAAAGCGTGCCGTGCAGCTCTGCTGCACAAGCGATTTGCAACAACGCAGTGCGCCCAAATCTGGCGTGGCAAATGTGCATGTTACTTGTGAACGAGCCCTGTAAGACTCCCCACAGGGAGATGCGCGGGTGACCGGAGTCATGCGCGAAACAAAAGAATCCAGCCTGGGCTGGCGCAAGGAGCGTGCATTGTACCTTTGGGGCCGGGGTCGGACTGTGCCGCGCGACAGGGCCTAAAATTGCACTTTTGATTCCGGGAGTGTTGCGTTATATGGTTACTGCCTCGAAACACGGACCTGCTGCGCCCGCGCACTATGAGGCTGCCTTGCAGGAGCTTGAGCAGCTGGTGGCCAGGCTCGAGTCCGGCGATATGCCTTTGGAACAATTGCTGACGCAATACCAGCGTGGCGCAGAACTGTTGAAATTTTGCCGCGACCGGCTGGCCGCGGTCGAGGACCAGATCAAGGTGCTGGACCAGGGCACGCTCAAGGCCTGGAGCGGTGAATCAGCATGACGGAACCCTTTGATCTGAACCACTGGTGTGCGCACCACCTGCAGCGCGTTGAACAGGCACTGGACGCTTGGGTCAGTGTCGACGCGACCGCCGACCTGGATCACGCGGCACCCGCCGAGCTCATGGTGGCGATGCGCTATGCGGTGCTCGATGGCGGCAAGCGCCTGCGCCCGCTGCTGGTGATGGCGGCCTTTGAGGCCGTCACCCAGGGCATGCACCAGGCCGGCCTGGCGGCGGCGGCTTCCGACGAAGAGCTGGCCTTGCGCGCCGCTTGCGCGGTCGAACTGATCCACGCCTACTCCCTGGTCCACGACGACATGCCCTGCATGGACAACGACGTGCTGCGCCGCGGCAAGCCCACGGTCCATGTGGAATTTGGTTCGGCCAGCGCCTTGTTGGCGGGTGACGCGCTGCAGGCCCTCGCCTTTGAATTGTTGACGCCGGATAATGCTGCCGTGCCCGCCAGCCGGCAGGCCTGCCTGTGCCGTTTGCTGGCGCGTGCGGCGGGTTGTGCCGGCATGGCCGGCGGCCAGGCCATTGACCTGGCCAGTGTTGGGCGCGCCTTGAGCGAAGACCAGTTGCGTGAAATGCACCAGCTCAAGACCGGCGCCCTGTTGCAGGCCAGTGTCATGATGGGCGCCGCCTGCGGTGACGTCACGGTGCAGGCGCGGCAAGCCTTGCAAACTTATGGTGCCGCCATGGGCCTGGCGTTTCAGGTGGTCGACGATATTCTGGATGTCACAGCAGATTCCGCCACGCTGGGTAAAACGGCGGGCAAGGACCAGGCCCAGGACAAGCCCACTTATGTGTCGCTGATGGGGCTGGAGCCCGCCCGGCGTTATGCTCAGACCCTCTTTCAGCAGGCGTTGGCGGCGCTGGCTGCCAGTGGTTTACCCGATACCCGCGCGCTGCAAGGCCTGGCAAGCTTGCTGGTGCAGCGTTCCAGCTGACGCACTGCGCCCTGTCAAAATTCGAGCCTATGTTGATGAATAACCCCTATCCCTTGTTGCAGACCATCCAGGCGCCGGCCGACCTGCGGCATTTGCAGCGCGAACAACTCGACGCCCTGGCCACCGAGCTGCGCGCCTTTCTGCTGGAAAGCGTGTCCAAGACCGGTGGCCATTTGAGCTCGAACCTGGGCACGGTCGAACTCACGGTGGCGCTGCACTATGTGTTTAACACGCCCTATGACCGGGTGGTGTGGGACGTGGGGCATCAGACCTATCCGCACAAGATTCTCACGGGCCGGCGCGAGCGCATGGGCACGCTGCGCCAGTTGGGTGGCCTGAGCGGTTTCCCGCAGCGCGCCGAGAGCGAATTCGACGCTTTTGGCACGGCGCATTCCAGTACCTCCATTTCGGCCGCCCTGGGCATGGCCATGGCCTCGCGGCTCAAGGGTGAGGACCGCCATGCCATTGCCGTCATTGGTGACGGCGCCATGACGGCTGGCATGGCTTTTGAGGCCATGAACAACGCCGGGGTGTCAGACTGCAACTTGTTGGTGATCCTGAACGACAACGACATGTCGATCAGCCCGCCCGTCGGCGCCCTGAACCGTTACCTGGCCAAGCTGCTCAGCGGCCAGTTTTATGCGGCTGCCAAAAGCGCCAGCAAGAACGTGTTGCGCGGTGCGCCACCGCTGCTGGAACTGGCGCGCCGCATCGAAGAATCGGCCAAGGGCATGGTCAGCCGGGTCACGCTGTTCGAGAAATTCGGTTTCAACTACGTCGGGCCGATCGACGGCCACGACGTGCAGACGCTGGTGTCGGTGCTGGAAAACATCAAGCACCTCAAGGGTCCGCAGTTTTTGCATGTGGTCACCAAAAAAGGCCAGGGCTACAAGCTGGCCGAGGCCGACCCGGTGGCTTACCATGGCCCCGGCAAGTTCGACCCGGCGGTGGGCCTGCAACAATCAGCGTCGGCCAGCAAACCCACGTTCACGCAGGTCTTTGGTGACTGGTTGTGCGACATGGCCGCCGCTGACGACCGGCTGGTGGGCATCACCCCGGCCATGCGCGAGGGTTCCGGCATGGTGGCGTTTGAGCAGCGCTTTCCGCACCGCTATTTTGATGTCGGCATTGCCGAGCAGCATGCCGTGACGTTTGCCGCCGGCCTGGCCTGCGAAGGCCTCAAACCGGTGGTGGCGATTTACTCCACCTTTTTGCAGCGTGGCTACGACCAACTGGTCCACGACGTCGCCATCCAGAACCTGCCGGTGGTGTTTGCGCTCGACCGTGCCGGCTTGGTGGGGGCCGACGGCGCCACCCATGCCGGCGCCTACGACATCTCCTACCTGCGCTGTATTCCCAACCTCAGTGTGGCCTGTCCGGCCGATGAAAAC
>JBASJO010000603.1:0-10086 GCA_049655365.1 Rhodoferax sp.
GATCTCTACCTCCCCAGCAGCGTATTGGTCACTGGCTACGACATCATTTTTTTCTGGGTCGCCCGGATGATCATGATGACCACCCATTTCACTGGCCAGGTTCCGTTCAAACACGTCTACATCCACGGTCTGGTGCGTGACGCCCAGGGCCACAAGATGAGCAAGAGCGAGGGCAATGTGCTCGACCCGGTCGACCTGATCGACGGCATCGCCCTGCCCGAGCTGCTGGTCAAACGCGCCGAGGGCCTGCGCAAGCCCGAGACTGCGCCCCAGGTGCGCAAGAACACCGAAAAGGAATTTCCGGCGGGCATTCCGGCCTTTGGCGCCGACGCGCTGCGCTTTACCTTTGCCTCGCTGGCCTCGCTGGGTCGCTCCATCAACTTCGATGCCAAGCGCTGCGAAGGCTACCGCAACTTCTGCAACAAGCTCTGGAACGCCAGCCGCTTTGTGCTGATGAACTGCGAAGGGCAGGACTGCGGCCTGAAAGAGCACACGGCGGCCGAGTGTGAAGTGGGCGCCAGCTACCTCGACTTCAGCGCGGCCGACCGCTGGATTGTCTCCCTGCTGCAAAAGGTGGAAGCCCAGGTGGCCCAGGGTTTTGCCGACTACCGCCTCGACAATGTCGCCGCCACGATTTACGATTTTGTCTGGAACGAGTTCTGCGACTGGTACCTGGAAATCGCCAAGGTGCAGATCCAGCAGGGCAATGCCGCGCAGCAGCGCGCCACGCGCCGCACGCTGATCCGCACGCTGGAGACCATCCAGCGCCTAGCGCACCCCATCATCCCGTTTGTGACCGAAGAACTGTGGCAAAAAATTGCCCCGGTGGCGGGTCGTGCCGGCCCGTCGGTGGCCATTGCCGCCTACCCGGTGAGTCAGCCCGAGCGCATTGACGAAGCCGCGATCGCCCATGTGGCCAAACTCAAGCAACTGGTGGACGCCTGCCGCAACCTGCGCGGCGAAATGAGTGTGTCGCCCGCCACGCGCTTGCCGCTGTTTGCCATTGCCGGCTCAAGCACAGAGGCCGCTTTCATGACGCAGGCCGCGCCCGTGCTGCAGGCGCTGGCCAAGCTCAGCGAAGTGCGTGTGTTTGAAGACGAGACCGCCTGGGCTGCCGCCGCGCAAGCCGCGCCGGTGGCTGTGGTCGGCGAGGCGCGCATCTGCCTGTTCATGGAGATCGACGTGGCCGCAGAAAAAGCGCGCCTGGGCAAGGAGCTGGCGCGCCTGGAGGGCGAAATCGTCATGGCGCACGGCAAGCTCGGCAACGAATCCTTTGTGGCCCGGGCGCCCGCTGCCGTGATCGAGCAGGAGCGCAAGCGCCTGGCTGATTTCGAGGCTACCGTGGCCAAGGTCAAAGACCAGCTGGCGCGGCTGGGCTGACGCGGCTGGCTCGCTGCGGTCTGCCTCAGTAAAGAACGCGGCAGCGAATTGTGTCTGGCACGGCACAAAGCTGATCCAGCGCGGCCTGGCTGGCGGTGCTGTCGACGTCGATCACCACATAACCGACGGCTTCGTTGGTGCTGAGGTATTGCGCCGCAATGTTGATGCCCGCCTTGGACAGCCGCTCGTTGACCTGCGCCAGCACGCCGGGCACGTTGCGGTGAATGTGCAGCAAGCGGCTGCGCCCGGTGTGCGCGGGCAGCGCCACTTCAGGAAAATTGACGGCCGAGGTGGTGGAGCCGTTGCTGCTGTAACGGATCAGCTTGGCCGCGACCTCGGTGCCGATGTTGACCTGCGCCTCCAGCGTCGAGCCGCCAATGTGCGGCGTCAGGATCACATTGTCAAAACGCGTGAGCGGCGAGACAAAGGCCGAATCATTGCCTTGCGGTTCGACCGGAAACACGTCGATGGCCGCGCCATGCAGATGGCGGCGCTCTAGCGCTGCCGCCAGTGCGTCGATGTCGACCACGCTGCCGCGCGAGGCATTGATCAGGTGGCTGCCGGGTTTCATGGCGGCCAGTTGCGCCGCGCCGATCATGCTGGCGGTCTCGGGGGTTTCCGGCACATGCAGGCTGACCACGTCGGCTGCCCCCAGCAGGGCGTCAAGGCCCATGGCCTGGGCATTGCCCAGGGGCAGCTTGGCCTCGATGTCGCAAAACAGCACGCGCATGCCCAGTTGTTCGGCCAGCACACCGATCTGCGTGCCGATGTGACCGTAGCCGATGATGCCCAGCGTCTTGCCGCGCACCTCGTAGGAATCGGCCGCGCTCTTGACCCAGCCGCCGCGGTGCAGGATGGCGTTTTTTTCGGGAATGCCGCGCATCAGCATGATGAGCTGCGCCAGCACCAGCTCGGCCACGCTGCGGGTGTTGGAAAACGGCGCATTGAACACCGGTATGCCAAGGCGTGTGGCCTCTTTCAGGTCGACCTGGTTGGTGCCGATGCAAAAACAGCCAATGGCCACCAGTTGCTGCGCCTGTCGCAGCACATCGGCGGTGAGTTGGGTGCGTGAGCGGATGCCGACAAAGTGCGCGTCAAGCAACGCCGCCTGCAGTTCGTCGCCCGCGAGCGCCTTGGCGTGGGTCACTATGCGGGTGTAGCCGGCTTGTTGCAGCGACTCCACGGCGGAGGGATGAATGCCCTCGAACAATACGGCTTTGAGTGCACTTTTCGGGACTGACAGGGCAATGGATTTTTGGATCATGGGGCGGGGGGAAAGGACATGAGGGCGGCCAAAAATGGCATCACGGTGTGGCCAGCTTGGTGTGTTTGTGAAAGTTCAGCGGTAACACCTGGTCGCCGGCCGGGGCAACGGGTGCCAGCAGGTCAGCCAGCGTGTAGCGGTCCAGGTGCTGCATGAAGCTCTGCAGCGCGCCGTTGATGATGCCGGTCAGGTGGCAGCTGCTGGCCAACTGGCAACTGCTGTCTTGGGCCAGGCACGCCACCAGGTTGAAATCCGGCTCGATGCTGCGCACCACGGCACCCAGCCCGATCTGCTGAGGTGGCGCCGCCAGGCGCATGCCGCCGCCCTTGCCGCGCACCGTCGCAAGCCAGCCCGCCAGCGCCAGCTGGTGTGTGATCTTGGTCAGGTGCGCCTCGGAAATGTCATGCGCGCGTGCCACCTCCGCAATGGTGCACAGGCGCCCGGGGTGCTGTCCGACGTGCATCAGCAGGCGCATCGCGTAGTCGCTCATGGTGGTCAGGCGCATACAGGGTTTCCGTTAATGTGAAAGAACGTTGTCATTGCGAGCGAAGCGCGGCAATCCAGGACTTCCGAAGGTATGGATTGCCGCGTCGCTACGCGCCTCGCGATGACGGTGTTTCTTATTTTTCTGCATCAGGCGGCGATGACTTCGAGGTCGGGCTCCAGCGTGCGGAGTTGGCTTTCTATACTTTGAAGGGTGCCCGAAATGGAACTTGGGCAAGTGCCGCAGGCTCCCTGGTAATGCACGACGAGCTGATTCCCGGTGAGTGCCAGCACATGCAGGTCGCCGCCATCACTTTGCAGGTAGGGCCGGATTCTTTGGTCCAGCACCAACTCGATGTCGTCGAGGCGCTGGCGGTCCTCCGGGCTCAGGTCGGCCACGCTGGCGCGCGCTGCGAACACCGCAGCCGCCGACTGCGCGGCGGCGGCGGGTGCGGCCCGCACCGGCACGGCGATGTCGCGCAGTAACTGGTTCCAGTCGGCCTGGCCGTCTTGTGTGACGGTGAGCCAACTGTCGATGTAAAAAACATTGGTCACATGGGGAATGGCAAACAGCGCGCTGGCCAGCGCATCGCCTTGGGCCTGTTCTGCGTTGTCATACGAATGCGCGATGCCCCAGCTCAAAGGTTCGCGCAACAGAAATTTGCGCGCATTCGGGTTGGGGGTTTCGTCGATGTCGGCAATTTTGGGCATGGTGTGGTCCTGTCGCTTGGGCGGTGCGCCTCAAGCATCGCCCATTGGTGTCTGCATCGGATCGGCCTCGGCCTCGGTCGAGGTGCTGGGCACGGCATGAAACGCCGCTTGCAAGGTGTGCCAGGGCAGGATGGCGCATTTGACGCGCATTGGCAGCGCGCTGATGCCGGAAAACACGGCCAGCCGGCCAATGTGCGGACTGGCCTCGGCAGCCACACGACCGGTGGCCATGTCGACAAATTCGTGGATCAGGGTCTTGGCCTCGTCCGTGTGTTTGCCCTTGACCGCCGCCGTCATCATCGACGCCGACGCCTTGCAAATGGCGCAGGATTCGCCGTGGAAGGCGATGCGCGCGATGGTGTCGTCCTGGATGTCGAGCGCCAGGTGAATGTGGTCGCCGCACAGCGGATTCACCCCTTCGGCATGGTGGCTGGCGTCGCTCAGCTCGCCATAGTTGCGCGGCTTGCGGTTGTGGTCCAGGATCACCTCCTGGTACAGGGCTTTGGGGTCCGTGCTCATGCAAATACCTTCTGAACCGTGCGAATGCCGGCCACCAGGGCATCGACATCGGCACGTGTGTTGTAAAACGCAAACGAGGCACGCGAGGTGGCCGCCACGCCGAGGCGCGCCATCAGCGGTTGGGCGCAATGGTGGCCGGTGCGCACCGCCACACCCTCCTGGTTCAAGAGCGTACCCACGTCGTGCGGGTGGATGCCCTGAAGCGCAAATGACAGCACAGCCGCCTTGTGCCGTGCCGTGCCCAGCAGGCGCACGCCCGGCATGGACGCCAGTTGCGCAGTGGCATACGCCAGCAAGTCGTGTTCGTGCGCGGCAATGGCTGCCATGCCGATGCGGCTCAGGTAGTCCACCGCTGCGGCCAGGCCGATGGCGGCGGCAATCGGCGGCGTGCCAGCCTCGAACTTGTTCGGGATCGGGGCGTAGGTGGTTTTCTCGAAGGTGACGGTGTGGATCATGTCGCCGCCGCCCTTGAACGGCGGCATCGCCTCCAGCAGCGCGGCGCGGCCGTACAAGATGCCGATACCGGTGGGCCCGCACAACTTGTGGCCCGAGAAGGCGTAAAAATCACAGTCCAGGTCCTGCACGTCCAGCGCCAGGTGCGGCGCGGCCTGGGCGCCGTCGACCAGCACCGGCACGCCACAGGCGTGGGCGAAGGCAATCATTTCCTTCACCGGGTGGATGCTGCCCAGCGCGTTCGAGACATGGCCGACGCTGACCAGGCGGGTGCGCTCGTTGAACAGCGCCTGATACGCTTCAAGCTGCAGCTCGCCCGTGTCGTTCATCGGCACCACGCGGATCGTTGCGCCTTTTTCTTGTGCCAGCATTTGCCAGGGCACGATGTTCGAGTGGTGCTCCAGCACCGTCAAGATAATTTCATCACCGGCCCGGATGTTCTGACCGCCCCAGCTCTGCGCCACCAGGTTGATGCTCTCGGTGGTGCCGCTGGTGAAGATCACCTCGCGCGCCTCAGCCGCGTTGATGAATTTCTGCAGCGTGATGCGCGCGGCTTCATACGCGGCGGTCGCCGTCTCGGACAGGTAATGCACGGCGCGGTGGATGTTGGCGTGCTCATGGGTCTGGTAGTGCACCAGCCGGTCAATGACCGCTTGCGGCATCTGGCTGGAGGCCGCGTTGTCGAGGTAGACCAGCGGCTTGCCCGCCACGCTGAGATTCAGGATGGGAAAGTCGGCGCGAATGCGCTCCGGGTCAAAGACGCCCGACGCGGCGTGAGTTAGCGAATTGCTCATGGCGGGCTCGAGGTTTGTTCAAGCACCGTCTGCTCCAGCTGCTGGCGCAGTGACGCAATAGGAATGCGGCTGATGATGTCAGCGCCAAAGGCGTAGGTCAGCAGATTGCGCGCCACCGTCTCGGACAAGCCGCGGCTTTGCAGGTAAAACACCTCATCGCTGTCGAGCTGGCCCACCGTGGCGCCGTGGGTGCATTTCACGTCGTCGGCAAAAATTTCGAGCTGCGGTTGGGTATCGACCACGGCCCGGCTTGACAGCAGCAGGTTGCGGCTCGACTGCGCCGAGTCGGTCTGTTGCGCGCCGGGGCGCACCATCACCTGGCCATTGAACACCGCGTGCGCCGCGCCGCCCACAATGCATTTGTGCAATTGGCGGCTGACGCCATGCGGCTTGGCGTGGTCGATGAAGCTGTGGGTGTCGGCCAGCTGCTCGCCGCTGATCAGCGCCAGGCCGTCAAGCGTGCACTGCGTGCCCTCGGCCGTTTGCAGCACCTTGAGATCGAGCCGGGAAATCTGGGCGCCCAGCGCCAGGTTGACCGCGTGGTAATGACTGGCGGCACCGAGCGACACCGCGCAACTGGCCATGTGAAAAGCTTGCAGGCTTTCGCGCTGCAGGCGCACATGGGTAACTTGTGCATTGGCTTGCAATACCACTTCGGCCACTGTGTTGGTGAAATAGCTGCCGGGGTGCAGCGCCACGTAGTCCTCGACCAAAGTCAGCTGGCTGGCCGCACCGGCCACCAGCAACAGGCGCGGGTGGTTGGCCACCCCGGGCTGGGTGGCAATATGGAGCAGGTGCACGGGCGCAGCCAGCGTGGCGTCACGCGGCAGCACCAGCACCGCAGCGTCCTGCAAAAAGGCCGTGTTGAGCGCCGTGAACAGCGTGTCCTGAAAAGGCGCGTGTTGCCCCAGATGCGCTTCAAGTTTGCTCGTCTGCGCCGTCGTCAGGCTGGCCAGATTACCCATCACCCAACCGGCTGGCGGGCTGGCGCTGGAGAGTTGTGGCGCGTAGACACCATCGACAAACACCAATCGAGTGGTCGCTTCCGGAATGCTCAGGTGGGCGATGTCGCCCGGCTGCAACCGCGTGGGTGCGCGTAGCGGCTGAAACGACTGATCGGACAGCGCGGCCAGCGGGGTGAAGCGCCAGGCCTCGTCATGCGTGTTGGGCAGCTGGAGGGCATGCGCGCGTTCCAGTGCCCGAGCGCGCAGGGTTTTGAGCCAGTCGGGTTGGGTGGGCGCGGCGCTGCCCGGCGGCAAGGCCAGGCCGGCGAGCAGGCTTTGGAGAACGCCGGCGTCCGGGGCCACTGCGGTGCTCATGCCAACGCCCCGGCGGCCTCGGCTTCGATCCAGTCGTAGCCGCGTTCTTCGAGTTCGAGCGCCAGTTCCTTGCCGCCGGTGCGGATGATGCGCCCCGCGCTCATCACGTGCACGTAGTCGGGCACGATGTAGTTCAGCAGGCGCTGGTAGTGCGTGACCAGCACCATGGCCTTGTCCTTGCTCGCCAGGTGATTGACGCCCTGCGAGACCACGCGCAGCGCGTCGATGTCGAGGCCCGAATCGGTTTCATCAAGGATGGCCAGGCTGGGCTCCAGCAGCGCCATTTGCAGGATCTCGTTGCGCTTTTTCTCGCCACCGGAAAAACCCTCGTTGACGCTGCGTTGCAGAAAATCGGGGCTCATCTCGAGTAATTTCATCTTCTCGCGCACCAGGTCGTCAAATTCCAGCGGATCCAGTTCTTCATTCCCGCGCTCGGCCTGCACCGTGTTGTAGGCCAGCCGCAAAAACTGGCTGTTGCCGACACCGGGGATTTCGATCGGGTACTGAAAGGCCAGAAAGACGCCGGCGCGGGCGCGCAGTTCGGGCGACAACTCGAGCAGGTTCTTGCCCTCGAACAGCACCTCGCCACCCGTCACTTGGTAGGCCGTGTGGCCCGCCAGAACCTTGGCGAAGGTGCTCTTGCCCGAGCCGTTGGGTCCCATGATGGCGTGCACTTCGCCGCGCTTGACGGTGAAGTCCAGGCCTTTGAGGATTTCGGTACCGTTGATGCTGGCGCACAGGCCGCGCACCTCCAACAATGTTGGGCTGTTTTCGATGATCATCCGACGCTCCCTTCCAGTTTGAATCCGAGTAATTTGGTGGCTTCAACCGCGAACTCCATCGGCAGTTGTTGAAACACGTCCTTGCAAAAACCGTTGATGATCATCGAGACCGCTTCTTCGGCGCCGATGCCGCGCTGCGCGAAATAGAACATCTGGTCTTCGCCAATTTTGGAGGTGGACGCTTCATGCTCCACGCGGGCGCTGGGGTTGCGCACCTGGATGTACGGAAAGGTGTTGGCGCTGCAGCGGGCTCCCACCAGCATCGAGTCGCACTGCGAGTAGTTGCGCGCGCCCTCGGCGCCCGGCATCACCTTGACCAGGCCGCGGTAGCTGTTGCTCGACTGGCCCGCGGAGATGCCCTTGCTGACGATGGTGCTGCGCGTGTTCTTGCCGATGTGGATCATCTTGGTGCCGGTGTCGGCCTGCTGGTGGTGGTTGGTGACCGCCACCGAATAGAACTCGCCCACCGAGTTGTCGCCCAGCAAAATGCACGACGGGTACTTCCAGGTGATGGCCGAGCCGGTCTCCACCTGGGTCCAGGAAATGCGCGAATTGACGCCCTTGCACAGGCCGCGCTTGGTGACGAAGTTGTAGATGCCGCCGACGCCGTTTTCATCGCCCGCGTACCAGTTTTGCACCGTGGAGTACTTGATGTCGGCGTTGTCCAACGCCACCAGTTCCACCACCGCGGCGTGCAACTGGTTGGTGTCGAACTGCGGCGCGGTGCAGCCTTCGAGGTAGGACACCGAGGCGCCTTCTTCGGCCACGATCAGGGTGCGCTCGAACTGGCCGGTGTCCTGGGTGTTGATGCGAAAGTAGGTGGACAGGTCCATCGGGCACTTGACGCCCTTGGGGATGAAGCAGAACGAGCCGTCGGTGAACACCGCAGAATTCAGCGCGGCGTAATAGTTGTCGGCCGAGGGCACCACAGTGCCAAGGTACTTTTTGACCAGCTCGGGGTGGGTTTGCACGGCCTCGGAGATCGAACCGAAAATGATGCCGACCTCGGCCAGCTTGGCCTTGTAGGTGGTGGTGACCGACACGCTGTCAAAAATCACATCGACCGCCACACCGGCCAGCGCCGCGCGCTCGTGCATCGGCACACCGAGTTTCTCAAAAGTGCGCAGCAACTCCGGATCGACCTCGTCCATGCTCTTGAGTTTGGCCTTGGGCTTGGGCGCGGCGTAGTAGCTGATGGCCTGGAAGTCGATCTTGGGGTACTTGACATTGGCCCAGCCGGGCTCGGTCATGGTCAGCCAGTGGCGATACGCTTTCAGGCGGAATTCAAGCAGCCAGTCCGGCTCATTCTTTTTGGCGGAGATCAGCCGGATGGTGTCTTCGCTCAGACCCTTGGCCGCCACATCGCTGGCGATGTCGGTGACAAAGCCATGCTGGTAGGGCTGGTTGACCAGCTTGTCGAGGACGGCGCTCATGCGGCGACCTTCTTGGTGTTGAGGCTGAAGCTCTCGCCGCAGCCGCAGGTGATGCCGACATTGGGGTTGTCAAACTGGAAAGTCTGCTTGAGCCCCTCGGTGACAAAGTCGAGGCACGCGCCTTCGAGGCTCGCCAAATGCTCGGTCGCCACCAGCAACGTGGCGCCATGGGCTTCGATGCGTTGCTCGTCATCGCGGATGTCTTCGGCCAGCGCGTAGGTGTAGGCATAACCCGAGCAACCCACGGGTTTGATGCCCACACGCAGCCCAATGCCGCTGCCGTGTTTGGCGATTTGTTTGCCAATCTGTGCGGCTGCCGCCGGTGTCAAGGTGATTGAGGTCATGAGATTCTCCTTTAGATGTATTTTAAATACACCTTATGGAAAAGCAAGCGACTCCTTGAAATCCAGCAATGTGAATAGGGGGAAGAGGCGGTCAGCCCCGCAACCGGCGCTTCAGCGGCGGCGCATCACGTGGATGAATTCCGCGCCCACGGTCTGCTGTTCCAGCAATTCGTTGCCGGTTTGTTTGGCAAAGGCCTGAAAGTCGCGCAGCGAGCCGCTGTCGGTGGCGATCACCTTGAGCACCTGGCCGCTTTCCAGCTCGGCCAGCGCCTTCTTGGCTTTCAAAATGGGCAGCGGGCAGTTGAGTCCGCGGGTGTCAATTTCTTTGTCGATGTGCATGCTGGATTCCTGGAATTTTGTGGTGCTGCGCGGCCTCAGGCCGGAAAGACGCCGGTGGACAAATAGCGATCACCCCGGTCGCAGACGATGAAGACAATGGTCGCATGTTTCTCCCGCTTGGCAATTTCACGTGCTACCCAGCAGGCCCCAGCCGCTGAAATGCCGGCAAAGATGCCTTCTTCTCGGGCCAGTTGACGGCACATTTCCTCGGCATCTTCCTGGCTCACATAGAGCAGTTCATCGACATGGGTGGGGTCGTAAATCT
>JBASJO010000604.1:0-2480 GCA_049655365.1 Rhodoferax sp.
CAGCAACTCGGGGGCGTTGGGGGCGGTGTTGTCGCGCACCCAGCAGCTGGCATTGAGCGGCAACGGCTGCGCCCCCCAGCGGTGCAGATGCGCCAGGGCGCTGGCCTGGTCAAGTTCAAACACCAGCGTGGCCTCGGCTGGCGCCACCGGCAAGACCTTGAGCGAGATGTCGGTGAGCAGGCCCAGCGTGCCCATGGCCCCGACCATCAGGCGCGAGACGTCGTAGCCGGCCACGTTTTTCATGACCTGGCCGCCAAAGGTGAGCTGCTCGCCGCGCCCGTTGACGAGCTCGATGCCCAGTACGTAGTCGCGCACGCTGCCCACGCTGGCCCGCGCGGGGCCGCTCAAGCCTGCCGCCACCATGCCGCCGCAGGTGCCGTTTGCACTGCCAAAACGTGGCGGCTCAAACGCCAGGCACTGGCCTTTTTCCGCCAGCGTGGCTTCGAGTTCGGCCAAGGGGGTGCCGGCGCGCACCGTGACCACCAGTTCGGAGGGTTCGTAGCTGACGATGCCACTGTAAGCCGTGGTGTCGAGCAGCTCGCCTTGCGGTGTTTCGCCGTAGAAGTCTTTGCTGCCGCCACCGCGAATGCGCAAGGGGGTGCGCTGCGCAGCAGCTGCGTTGATTTGGTCAATGAGGTGTTGCAGGGCGGTGTCCATGGGTGTTCACAGGTAAGACGACGGCCCCGATGGTAGAACACAAGTCATGAATGCCGCATTGAATTTTTTGAACACCGCGTGTTCGAAAAATTGCGCGGTTACGTCAGCAGGGTGTTGCGCAAATGACGCAGCAGACGAGACGATTTCCAGAGCCACCAAAGCTTGCCGCTCCAGGCCAGCGCCCGACGCGGCTTGAGGATCAACAACAGCGCCAACATGGCGGCGGGCCACTGCGGGTGCTGGTAAAGCCAGCTTGCACCGGCCTTGACCTGATCCGCCACGGCCGCCGGCCGCTGCAGGCTGTCGAATTGGTCGCGCAGTTGCAGGCGCAGTTCGGTGCTGCGAATCAGCAGGCGCTGCTGGCGCAACTGAAGCTCATTGGGGTTCATGCGGCGGGCTTGAGGTGAAGCTGGCGCGGTCGCGTTCCAACTCGGCCAGACTCGCGCTGAACAGGTTGGACTCGGCACGCAACCGGCGTTGTGCGGTCTGCAACAGGAACACGCCGCATCCCAGAAACAGCAAAGCCAGAACACCAACGGCAGCCAGGCGGTAGCCATCCCACAGCAGCAGGATGACAAAACCGCAGAACAGCACGGCGGCCACGGTCAGGCTCATGACGGCGGCCGCAGCCCAAAACAGGCCGGCGGCCAGGCGCTGTTTTTCCAGCCCAAGCTCGGTGCCCAGCAGGGCCAGTCGAACCCGCAAGAGTTCAATGACCGTGCCCAAGGACTGCTGCAGTTGGCCAAACAGACCGGCGTTTTCGCCTGGCATGCGTGTTAGCGACGGCTGATCAGCAGGCCGATCACCAAGCCCACGCCCGCTGCGACACCGATGGATTTCCAGGGGTTCTCGTGGACAAACACGTCGGTGGCGTGGCCGGCGGCTTTGGCTTTTTCTACCGTGGCTTGCTGCAGATGGAGCAACTCGACCTTGGCCTTGCTCATGCGATCCCGCACACGTTCACGCAGTTGGGCCGTGCTCTCACCGGCCTGGTTGGCGGTGAGTTTCAGCAACTCTTCTGCATCGGCAATGCCTTGGTGCAGATCGTCCATGAGCTTGTCTTTGGTGTGTTGAAGGGCGTCTGTCATGATGGTTCTCCTGAGAGTAAAAACTGGAGCTTTCAGTTTAGTCCTGCGCACGGGCGACAGGTGTATTTATGGTCTTTTAGTTGCACCAGGCTTGACAAATCTCATGGATATCAGTCCTGAAAAAAGTTGACCGGCAAACCGGCCACGTCCACCCGCATCGACAGCACGCGGCCAGACAGCGGAAAAGCCGCCAACTCCGTGGCGCTGCGGTGGTGCCGGGCGCTGGTGAGGAACAGGGTTTTGAGGTCTTCGCCGCCAAAACACGGCATGGTTGGGCATTGCAGCGGCACGGCAAACTCGGCCAGCAGGCTGCCATCAGGTGCAAACTGGCAGACCCGGCGCCCCTCGTACATGGCGACCCAGTAGTTGCCCTGCACATCGACAGCGGCGCCGTCCGGGCGTCCCCGATAGTTGCCGTTGCCGGCGTCCAGCGCATCCGGTGACCAGCCTTCGGGTTTGCTCTTGAAGTCGGCAAAGACGCGTCGCGCGCTCAGCGTGTTGGCGACCAACGCATGGTCCCAGGCCCACACCCTGTGGCCAGGTGTGTCGGCCCAGTACAGCGTCGATTGGTCCGGGCTCCAGGCCAGGCCGTTGGCAGTGGTGGCGGGCAGGTTTGCCGAACCGATCATGCAATGCACCTGCGGTGCGCCGGTGCCGTCCAAGCCACGCGCGTCAACACAAAACAAGGCCGCGTTGTGCTGGGTCCGGGTTTCGTCGATAGTGCCTACCCAGAAA
>JBASJO010000605.1:0-2806 GCA_049655365.1 Rhodoferax sp.
CTGCATACCCGCCAGGCGGGACTCGGCAATGTCTTCAATCCGCTTGTCCACCAGCTCAAAGTAGGCTGCGCTCGCCGAAAAGCGCGAATGGGTGGCCGCATGTTGACTTTCCACCTGGCCCGCCAGACGAGTCAGGCGGTCCAGCAGCTGCGGCTCATCGTCACGCGTGGCGGAGCGTATGGCCTCCGCCAGCTCGGCCAACTCCCGCTCAGCACTGGCCAGTACCGTGGACGCCTCGCGCGCTGCAGGCAATCCCAACAGGGCTGCCATGCGGTAGGTTTCGATCTCCAGCAGGCTTTGCACCAGGCGGCCCAAGCGGCGCGGCGTCATGCCACCCGCCAGCAGCACCATGCGCGAGAAGCCGTCGGCATGCACCGCAAAGTCGGTGTATACCTCGCCAAAGCCGTCGGCCACGGTAGACGCCACCAGCGTTTCTTCGTGCAACACTTGGCGAATCCAGGGGCCGGTATCCACTTCTTGCGTGGGCAGCACCCACAGATGCAGGCTGGCCAGGCATTCACCCGGCAACGCCGCAAACCAATGGTGAGGCACCGCATCCAGTGCCAGCTCAGGTTCGCGCTCGGTACCGCCCTGCCCTGCTATCGGGCGCATAAAAGTCCAAGTGACAAACTCGGTGTGCAGTTCCCAGCGCACCCGGTACAAGCCAAAGTCCATGCGGATATGGATAGACGCTGCATCGGGTGGTGGCAAATGGTGGTCGCGCGCCAGAGCAGCCATGTGGGCCCGGCTGGCATCACGCTGCTGCGCGTTGCACACCATCACCACATGGGACAAAGCCATGGGCAAGCCCATGGGCTCTGGTGGGCGGGCGTGGACCTCGTTGTGCAGCGACAAGCGCTGGGCGTGTTGTGCCGGTAGTGAATTCAACGCCAGGCCCAGTTCAAAACAGAATCAATCGTCAACAAATGCTTCTTCGCGCTTAGCCTTGATGGAAGGCATGAGCACGATGACGAGCAGCAGGATGGCAGCCGCCAACAAGCCAGCCGAGAGCGGCCGGGTGATGAACACACTCCAGTCCCCACGGGAGAGCAAGAGAGCCCGGCGCAGATACTCCTCCATCATGGGCCCCAGAATGAAGCCCAAGAGCAGTGGTGCAGGTTCCGTGCCCAGCTTGATAAAGACGTAACCAATGATGCCGAACAGCGCCACCATCCAGATATCCCAGGTGTTGTTGTTGGTCGAATACACCCCAATCGCACAGAACAGAACGATGGAGGGGAAGAGCCAGCGGTAGGGAACGGTCAAGAGCTTGATCCAGATGCCAATGAGCGGCAGGTTCAGCACAATCAGCATCAGGTTGCCAATCCACATGGAGGCAATCAGACCCCAGAACAGCTCGGGGTTGGCCGTCATCACCTGGGGGCCGGGCTGGATGTTGTGGATGGTCATGGCCCCCACCATCAGCGCCATCACCGCGTTGGGTGGAATACCCAAGGTCAAGAGCGGAATGAAGGACGTTTGGGAGCCTGCGTTGTTGGCGGCCTCGGGGGCGGCCACGCCGCGGATATTGCCCTTGCCAAACGGCACTTCACCGGGGTTGAGCTTGGTCTTCTTCTCAATCGTGTAGGCCGCAAAGGCCGCCATCACGGCGCCGCCTCCAGGCAAGATGCCCAACAGCGAGCCCAGGGCGGTACCGCGCAGCACAGCGGGCACCATGTTCTTGAAGTCTTCCTTGGTGGGCATCAAGCCGGTCACCGAGGCGGCAAACACTTCGCGCTCGCTGGCGTGTTTGGACAGGTTGTGGATGATCTCGCCGTAACCGAACACGCCCATGGCGATGACGATGAAGCCAATGCCGTCGGTGAGTTCTGGAATGTCAAAGCTGAAACGGGCCACGCCCGAGTTCACATCGGTGCCCACCATGCCCAAGAGCAGGCCCAGCACAATCATGGCCACGGCCTTGATGAGTGAGCCCGAGGCCAGCACCACCGCACCAATCAGGCCCAGGATCATCAGGCTGAAGTATTCCGCCGGGCCAAACTTGAAGGCCAGCTCGGTCAAGGGCGCTGCAAAGGCCGCCAGGATCAGGGTGCCCACGCAACCGGCAAAGAACGAACCCATGCCGGCAGCGGCCAGGGCCGGGCCGGCACGGCCGTTACGGGCCATCTGGTAGCCGTCAATGACGGTCACGACCGACGAGGACTCGCCGGGCAGGTTCACCAGGATGGCGGTGGTCGATCCGCCGTACTGGGCGCCGTAGTAGATGCCGGCCAGCATGATCAGGGCCGCCACTGGCGGCAAGGCGTAGGTGGCTGGCAGCAGCATGGCGATGGTGGCCAAGGGGCCAATGCCGGGCAAGACGCCGATCAAAGTACCGAGCAAACAGCCGATGAAGGCGTAGATCAGGTTCTGGAAGGTGAAGGCGACGCCAAAGCCCAGCGCGAGGTTGTTAAAGAGATCCATGGTGGAGTGTCCTCAGGCAGTGACTCAGGCGGAGAAGAAGGCAGGCCAGACCGGGAACTGCAGTTTGAGCAGCACGATGAAGGCCAGGTAGCTCAACAGGGCCAGCAGGGTGGCCAGGATGAGTACGGGTTTGAAGGCGAATTCTTCGCCGGCGTTGCTGGCGATGAAGGTGAGCAGGTAGATGCCGATGATCAGGCCCAGCGGGGGCAGTCCGATCTTGGGCAGGCCGCCTATGCAGGCGCCAAACACGAGGTTGGCCAGGATGATGAAGAACAGGGGCTTCCAGGCGATCTTGCCGACCTTGTCGCCGTCAGCGGTTTCCACCACCAGGGCCTTGAAGGTGATGATGCTGCCCAGGAAGGCCAGCAGTACGCCCAGGGCC
>JBASJO010000606.1:0-3675 GCA_049655365.1 Rhodoferax sp.
GTTCACCCAGGCCGGCCACCTGGTCACGGCCGCGGCCGATGGCGAGGCCGCGCAGACCTTGCTGGAAACGCAGCGTTTTGACGGCGTGGTGCTCGACCTGGGCCTGCCCAAAATCAGTGGTATGGAATTGCTGCGCTGGGTGCGCAAGCGCCTGCCCGCCCTGCCGGTGCTCATTCTGACCGCGCGCGAAGGTGTGGATGACCGGGTGCAGGGGCTCAACGCCGGCGCCGACGATTACCTGACCAAGCCCTTCAACATGGCGGAGCTGCAGGCCCGCATGGGTTCCCTGCTGCGGCGTGCCCGGCTGCCGGCATTTGGCGGCTCGCTGGAATTGGCCGGCAGCCAGTCCGCCCGGCCGCTGCGTGTCGATGCCGTCCTGCCGCAGGCCTGGCTGGGGGACGAGGCGCTGGATCTCACGCAACGCGAATGGGCCCTGTTGTCCCTGTTGGTCACGCATGCCGGGCGTGTGGTGAGCCGCGAGGATGTGCTGGAAACCTGGCAGAGCGAGCCCGGTGAGCCCGGTGCCTTGGCTTCCAATGCGCTGGAGGTGTATATCCACCGCCTGCGGCGCAAGCTGGTGGATTCCGGCCTGAATATTCGCAATGTGCGCGGCCTGGGTTACATGCTGGAAACGGGTGTCGCCTGAACCTGCATGCGCCAATGACCCTGCCCACTGCAACGCAACACCACGGGCAGGGCTTGTCACTCAAGCGCCAGTTGTTGCTGTGGTTGCTGCTGCCCCAGCTGGTGTTGTTTCTGGTGGGCGGCGCCCTGGCTTACCGCATGGCACTGAATTACACCGAGAAGGCCATCGACCAGTCACTGACCCAGTCGGTGCGTTCGCTGGCGCGTCAGGTCAAACCGATTGGTTCAGGCCTGCTCATCGACTTTCCCCGCGCGGCGCAAGACATCATCGAGCAGGACCCCGAGGACCGGGTGAGCTACATGGTGTCGAGCCCGCCCGGCAGTTTCCTGTTGGGCAACGGCCAACTGCCGGGGCCGGCTGAAGAAGTGCAGCCACCGACCCATGAAGCGCTGCTGTACAACGCCCGGGTGGACGGCAAACCCATGCGCGTGGCGCTGATTGAGGTGGATTATGGCGATGCGGGTGCGCCCCAGCGCATGCGGGTCCAGGTGGCCAAGAGCCTGGTGGTGCAACAACGCCTGACCACCGAGCTGATTGCCGACATGCTGGCGCCTTTGCTGTTGTTGGGCATCGTGCTCAGCGTGCTGGTCTACGGTGGCATTTCCCGCGGCCTGCAGCCCCTGACCCGGCTGCAGGCGCAGCTGGGGGATCGGCGCAAGCAGGCGCTGTCGGATGTGTCGCCGATCGAGATGGCCGAGGCGCCGCAGGAAGTGCACGCGCTGGCCAGCGCCGTGAACCACCTGCTGAGTGCGGTGCGGCGCAGTCTGGGTCAGGAAAAGCGCTTCTTGAACGATGCTGCGCACCAGTTGCGCACGCCGCTGGCTGGTTTGATCAGTCAGACCGAGCTGGCGTTGGCTGAAAACGACCCGCAGGCCTTGCGTGCACGGCTGACCAAGGTGTTGTCGGGTGCCCAGCGCAGCGCCCATTTGGTGCAACAGTTGTTGTCGTTGGCGCGCAACGAAGTGGAGGTCAAGCTGCAGCCGCTGGATGTGGCCAGCCTGGCGCGCGAGGTGGCGCGTGACTGGACACCGCGCGCGCTCAAGGCCGGGATAGACTTGGGTTACGAAGGGGCTGACCACCTGATGCTCGCAGGCGAGGCTTTCCTGTTGCGTGAAGCACTGAATAATTTGATTGACAACGCGCTGAGGTATGCTGGCGCTGGCAGCGAGGTGACCTTGCGTGTGCGGGAGCAGGGCCCGCAGGTGGTGCTCGAAGTCGCCGACAACGGCCCGGGCTTGTCAGCGCAGGACTTTCCGCATGTGTTCGAGCGCTTTTGGCGGGCCAGCGATGTGCCGGGTGGTTGTGGTCTGGGGCTGGCCATTGTGGCTGAGATTGCGCAGCGCCATGGTGGTGATGCGCAGGTTCTGGCGGCCCAGCCCCGGGGCCTGCGGGTGCAGTTGTGCCTGCCGGCCAGGCCGCTCGAAAATGTGTTGGTTTGAGCCTTGCTATTATTTTTTATGGTGAAAATTCATGGTGAATATCAATTCTGAAATCAGCACCGGGCAGGTAACCAACGAGCTTTGGCAGGCCATGCTGGCCCATATCAGTCAGGGTGTTTGTGTGTATGACGCCCACGGCTGTGTGAGCCTTTTCAATCCGTGTCTGTCCGAGTTGCTCGACGTGCCGCCTGAGTTCCTGGCCAGCAGCCCGTCCCTGCGCGAGATTTATGATTTTCAGATGCAGCGCGGTGATTTTGCCGGCGCCCCCCATCCGCTGGACCAGTCGTCCGGGCTTGCCAGCGCCGCCGACGACCCGGCTGAATCCACCGAGCATTACCTGCGCCTGAAGCATTTGGGGCGTACCCTGCAAGTGCAAACCCGGCGCCTGCCCGGGGCCGGTCTGATGCAGACGGTGCTGGACATCAGCGACTATGTGCAGGCCGAGGCCGGCCGCAAGCGTGCCAACCAGTTGCTCTTTGCCACCCAGGCGCTGGCCGAACTGGGCGGCTGGGAAGTGGACTTGCTGCGCGACCAGGTGACCTGGACCGACGGTGTGTACCGCATTTTCGAGGCCACACCGCAAACCTTTACGCCGTCCCGCGCGGCGATCAGGCCGCTCTACACCGAGGAGTCGCTGCGTGTCGAGGAGGCGTCTTACCAGCCGTCGGGCCAGTCCACATCGACCCATGAGTTCGAGATTGAAATGCTGACCCTGAAGGGGCGGCGCATCTGGCTGCACTCACGGGGGACCACCACCTGGGTCAAGGGTCGCGCGGTCAAACGCACCGCCATCGTGCAGGACATCACCCGACGCAAACAGACCGAGATGGCGCTGCGCGACAGCGAGGCGCGCTGGAAATTGGCGCTGGAAAGTGTGGGCGACGGCGTCTGGGACCTGCAGGTGCAAAGTGGTGAGCAGTATCTGTCACCCAATCTGCTGCGCATGTACGGTTATGACGATGACGAGCTACGGGCCAGCGTGGCCGAGCTTGATGCCTTGGTTCACCCCGAGGACGTGGGCCGCGTGCAGCACGACCGGCAGGCGCATCTGGACGGCCTCACGCTCACCTACAGCAACGAGCACCGGGTGCTGTGCAAAGACGGCAACTGGAAGTGGGTGCACAGCCGGGGCATGGTGATCAGCCGTGATGCCCAGGGCCAGGCGCTGCGCATGCTGGGCACGCATGCCGACATCACCGAGCGCAAGACGGCCGATGCGCTGGTCTGGCAGCAGGCGCACTTTGACGCCCTGACCGGCTTGCCCAACCGGCGGCTGATGCGCGAGCGGCTGGTCCAGGAAATCAAGAAATGCCGCCGCAACGGGCACAAACTGGCGCTGCTGTTCATCGACCTCGACCACTTCAAGGAAGTCAACGACACGCTGGGGCACGACCGTGGCGACGATTTGCTGGTCGAGGCGGCGCAGCGCATCCAGCGTTGCCTGCGTGAAACCGACACCGTGGCGCGCATGGGCGGCGACGAGTTCACCGTGATCATCACCAGTTTGACGGACGAGTCGAATTTGCAGAGCATCCTGCCCAAGCTCCTGAACGCCTTGAGCGCCTCGTTCCAGTTGGGACTGGACCAGGT